>NZ_JBFBGK010000150.1:0-15125 GCF_040684615.1 Streptomyces sp. NPDC089919 | reverse complement strand
GGACCCCCCGTACCGCCGCTCCGCGCCGGTGCGCTCAAACGCCGCGCGGCTGGGTAGGCCCCCGGCCCCGCCGCTCCGCGACGGGCATTCGGGGCTCCGCCCCGGACCCCGCGCCTCAAACTCCCCCAGCGAGGCTGGTACGGGGGCAACGCCAAGCGCCGCACCGCAGCGAGGGCGGGGCGGCGCTGGGCACAACAGCAGGGGCAGGGCTGCGGCTAGGTCAGGGCAACGCCAGCCGTGGCGGTCAGGCGGATTTCAGTTGCTGGCGCTGACGGCCGAGGCCGTCGATCTCGAGCTCGACCACGTCCCCCGCCCGCAGGTACGGCTTGGGCTCGGCCTGCCCCATCGCCACCCCCGCCGGCGTCCCCGTCACGATCACATCACCCGGGTACAGCGTCATGAAGCGGCTCAGGTACCGCACGACCTCGGCCACCGGGAAGATCTGGTCGGCCGTGTTGCCGTGCTGCTTCGCCTCGCCGTTCACCCACAGCCGTACCCCCAGCGCCTGCGGGTCGCCGATCTCGTCGGCGGTCACCAGCCAGGGGCCGAGCGGGGTGAAGGTCTCGCAGTTCTTGCCCTTGTCCCAGGTGCCGCCGCGCTCGATCTGGAACTCCCGCTCCGAGACGTCATGGGCCAGGACGTACCCGGCCACGTGCGCCAGGGCCTCCTCGTGGGACTCCAGGTACCGGGCGGTGCTGCCGATGACGACGCCGAGCTCGGCCTCCCAGTCGGTCTTCACGCTGCCGCGCGGCACGAGCACGGTGTCGTCGGGGCCGACGACCGTGTCCGCGGCCTTGAGGAACACGATCGGCTCCTCGGGAAGCGCCGCGCCGATCTCCTGGGCGTGGTCGTGGTAGTTCAGCCCGATGCCCACGATCTTGCCGATCCGGCCCACCGGGGCACCGATCCGCAGACCCTCGGCGTCGAGAACCGGAAGCTCGCCGGAGGCCGCCGCGTCCCGTACCCGGGACAGGGTGCTCTCGTCGGAGAGCAGTGCTCCGTCGACATCGGCGACCAGTCCGGACAGGTCCCGCAGGACGCCGTCCTGGTCGAGCAGCGCGGGGCGCTCCGCGCCCACCGGGCCGACACGCAGCAGCTTCATGGGCATTCTCCCGTGGTCGTGGGTGGTCGGCCCACGGGCATGCCCGGGGCCGGCCGATGGGTTGCGGCCATCGGAGGATTGGCTGATCCTCCAAGAAGTCCACCCAATCCGCAAGACCCCGTTCACAGACTGGAACGCCACACACACCGGCCGCCGAGGCACGCCGGCCCCCGGCCCGACTGACCACCGGCGCGAGGACCTACCGGCCCGACCGACCCCCGGCCCGACCCACCGCCGCCCCCGCGACCTCCCGCCGCGCGTTCCACCGGCGGGTCAGCCAGGCGCGCTCCGCGGCCGTCCAGGTCGTGGTGGTGAGCAGGTAGAGCCCGGCGGCCAACGGCACGACGGCCGCGGTGACCAGCGTGCCGAAGGCGAGCAGCGGCAGCCAGCCGGCGATCCGCTGCGCGGCCCGGCCGCCCGGCAGCTCCTCGGCCCCGGGACCGCCCACCGGGGTGCCTTCGACGTACGCGCGCCGGCCCCGCCGGGCCGTCCAGGCCGCCACCGCGGCGATCGCCGC
Source organism: Streptomyces sp. NPDC089919 (assembly GCF_040684615.1). Classification (NCBI taxonomy): domain Bacteria; kingdom Bacillati; phylum Actinomycetota; class Actinomycetes; order Kitasatosporales; family Streptomycetaceae; genus Streptomyces; species Streptomyces sp. NPDC089919. Next base: position 13,506 of record NZ_JBFBGK010000150.1, on the reverse strand, counting down.
GAACAGCCCGAGGAACACCAGCCCCTGGGCCCCGAACGGCCCGCCCGCACCGAGCGCGTCCGTCCAGCGGGCTCCCAGCGGCGCGGCGCCCAGCCGGTGCGCCAGCAGCTCGCCCGCGGTGCCGGTCGCCCCCGTCGCGGAGAACACCCGGTACATCACGAAGAACACCGGCAACTGCACCAGCATCGGCAGTACCCCCGCGAACGGTGACACCTTCGCCTCGGCGTACAGCGCCCCGAGCTCGGTGCGGAGCCGCTGCGCGTCCTTGGGCGCGGCGTACCGCTTGCGCAGCGCCGCGACCCGCGGGGCCAGCTCCGCCCTGGCCCGCTCCCCCCGGAAGGCGGCCCGGGTCAGCGGGTGCAGAGCGGCCCGGACGCCCATCGTGAACACGACGATCGCCGCGGCCGTCGCGGCGGAGGCGAAGAAGGGATCGAGCAAGCGGGCAAGTGAGTCGACAAGGCTGGCGAAAACGGACACGGGGCCCTCCGGGGGTCTCGTCCTGCGAATGGGGATTCGGCATGACGAACCACAAAGAGGGCACGGGGCGCCGGCACGACGGCATCACGCCGCAGGGCCGTATCAGACGCCCGCGGCCGGCCCGCGCCCCCTAAGTGGCTGTCGGGACGAGGGAGCCGGGTGCCCGCGGGCGGGAGCGGCCGCGCGCGTCGGGGTCGCGCTGCGGCAGGAAGGCCGTGCGCTGTTCGCGGTCCCGCAGGGCCGTGCGTATTCGGGTCGGCGGCACCGGCCGGGCGCTGCGCGCCGCGAGCACCGCGCAGGCCAGCAGAGCGGCACTCACCGCGACCGTGGCGGCGAGGGTCACGGCGGAGACGAGTCCGCCCTCGACGACCGCCGTCCCGCCCGGGCCGAACAGCCCGTACAGACCCAGGAGTCCGAGCGCGCCGAAGAGGCCGAGCAGCCGTCCCAGCACCCGGAACCGCCCGCGTTCCGCGCCGCGTCCCGTCATCTGCATCTGTTCCATGCCCGCCCCCTCTCCGTACGGTCGGCCCCCGCGCGGCTGGTCGCCACGCGGTCGGTCAGCTCATCCGCAGGCCGTCCGCAAGCCCGCTCGCCAGTTCCGGCGCTCGGACGTTCGACCCGCTCACCACGTTAGACGCAGCCACCGACAACGGAGTTCCCGGTCCGCGGCACCGGTCCGCGCTACCGGTCCGCGACGCCCCTCAGCGTCCCCCACACCACCAGCCGGTACCGCGAGGTGAACTCGGGCGTGCAGGTGGTCAGCGTGATGTAGGACCCGGCGCTGCGGTACCCGGCCTCGGGGTGCACGAGACTGCGCGGGACCGGGTCGATCACCCCGGTGTCCCGCTCCAGGGTCTGGTCGAGCCGCCTGCCGACGACATAGGTGTAGCGGCGGCCGCGCAGGTCGACGATCAACTCGTCGCCGGTCCGCAGCCGGTTGATGTAGCGGAAGGGCTCGCCGTGCGTGTTGCGGTGCCCGGCGAGTGCGAAGTTCCCCGGTGCGCCGGGCTGGGCGGTGCCGGCGTAGTGGCCGACGTACCCCTTGTCGAGCACCTGCCGCTTGCTGATCCCCTCGGCCACCGGCGCGACCACCCCCAGGCGCGGGATCCGCAGGACGGCGTACGCCTGGTCCCAGCGCGGCGCGGGCGGTGCCGGGCGGCGGGCGGGCGGCGGGGCCCCCGCGCCGTCCGGCCCGCCCCCGTTCGCCGGCGGCTCGGCGGCCGGCGTCGCGCCCGGCTCCGCGGGCCCGGTCCGGCCGGCCTCCGGACCGGCGGCCGGCGCGGCGGCCGGCTCGGCGCCCCCGCCGTGCTCCCACTCGCGTTCGAGGGCGCGTACCTGACTGCGGGCGCCGGCGAGCGCCTGCCTGTTGGTCCACCACACCTGATGCACCACCAGCAACAACAGCACCAGCCCAGCCGTCACGACGAGTTCGGCCCCCGCCCACAGTCCGCGCGCGAGCGGCCGGTACCTCCGCGCCCCCGCGACGCCCCGCACCCTGCTACTGGACCGCCCCGCCCACCACGCCCCACGCGACCAGCGTCCCCGGGACCATCCAGACCCGCGCCACCGGCGCGACCCCGCAGCCCGCCACGCCCGCAGCAACCGCCGTACCCACCAAGCCCGCCACCCCAGCCGGCCCAGCCACCGGTGGTACCGCCCCCGCCCCTGCACCACGACCGGAATCCGCTCTGGCACGGGCCTCCCCCTCCCGTCGTCCTCACGAAAGCCTCGAGAACCGCTCACGGACACCACCGCGCGAGCCCCGCGGGCCGCCCCCGCCGAGGCCCGCACCCTAGGACTTCCCCCGCCAACTGACCAGCGGCAGTACGGTGTGGACCATGCGCCCCGACACGCCTGCCGAGCACATCGCCGAAGCCGATCGCCTGCTGCGTACGGCCGCCCGCTACCCCGAGGACCAGGAACCGCTCGTCCTCCAGGCGGCGGCCCACCTCGAACTCGCCGACCAGCGCGAGCGGGCGAGCACGCTCTACGACCGCCTCCTCGCCGAGACCCCGGCCAACCCGCACCTGATCAAGGCCCTCCAGGCCGCGAACCTCTGGGAGTACGGGCACGAGGCCGAGGCCCGGGCCCTGATCGCCGGTATCCGCGCGGCGGCCCCCAAGGACCCCGCGCCCTGGGAGGTGATCGCCGAGGCGCTGGAGACGCACGACGAACTCGAGGACTCCCAGGCCGCCTTCACCGAGGCGGCGACCCTGCTGATCAGCGAGGACGAGCCGCTGTCCCGGGCCTCGGCGGCGCTGCTGACCGGACGGCACCGGGTGCGCCGGCTGCTCGGGATGCCGCACGACGACTGGGACATGGTCGCCGATACCCGGCACTCCGGGCCGATCCCGCTGGACGAGCTGCACGACCCCAAGAGGATCTGGGCCCTGGGCTCGAACGACCCGGCCGAGCTGCGCGCCGAGATCGCCCGGCTCCGGGCGGAGCTGGGCGACCGGCGGGCCGCGCTCTCCCGGCCCTTCCCGGTCGCGGTCCTGCACTGGCCCGCGGCCGAGCTGGCCGAGCTGCTGGCCTCGTACCCGGCGCTGCAGCCCGAGTACCCGTCCCACGAGGTCCACCTGAGCCGGATCGAGTCGTCCCTGCGGGACCTGGCCTCCTCCGGTACGCCGAACCTCGGCATCGTGACCGGCAGCGTGCCCTCCTACGAGGCCTTCGCCGCCTCCGAGAAGACCTCCCCGGCCTCCCCCTCCCTCCTGGCGGAGTACGCCACCACCCTCGCCGCCCGCGGCAAGGCCACCCCCTGGCCCCCCACCCCCTCCTCCCCCTGCTGGTGCACCTCCGGCCGCCCCTACACCGACTGCCACGGCACCTCCTGACCCCGGCGGGTGACCGTCAGAAGGGCAGTGCGAGCTGGTGGTCGCCCAGGGTGCGGACCCGGGGCGGGGTCGGGCCGCGGGTGAGGAGGGTCCGCAGCGCGGCGAGGACGAGCCCGGGGGTGTCGCGGAGCATGGCGGGGGTGGCGCTGACCACCAGGACGCCGTGGGACTCCAGCAGGAGGCGGCGGCGCAGCGTGGCGTGCCAGGAGTCGCGGCTGTAGTGGTACTCGGCCGAGTCCACCTCCAGGGCCACGCCCTCCTCGGGCCAGTACGCGTCCGGGGTGGCGAGGAAGGTCCCCTCCGGGGTGACCAGGCGCGGGTTCCACAGCGGCTGCGGCAGGCCCGAGCCGGCCAGCGTGTCGCGGGCCCGGCCCTCGGCGACGGACCGTACGCCGGCCACCAGCTCGGCCGCGGCCGCGGCGGCGCCCGGGCGCTTGAGGAGCCGCCCCGCGCGCAGTTCGGCGTAGAGGTCCTGGGGGTGGCACCAGCCCGACTGGACCACGCCCGCCAGGACGGCCCGCACCCGGTCGGGGTCGTCCGTGCGCCGGGCGAAGTCGGCCGCCGCCCGGACCGGCCGGGTCACCGGGATCCCGCCGACGGTGATGGTGGCCGGCCAGCGGCTCGTGGTCAGCGGGCGCACCGCGCCGGCCGGGGCCACCGTGCGCGGCGCCGGGACCAGGACGTCCAGCGGCTCGGCGGGCGCCCCGCGGATGCCGAAGAGGGCGAGCGCGGCCCCGCCGGTGAGGACCGCGGTGGCCCCGGACAGCGGGTCGGCCGGCCCCGGCCGGGCGGCGTACAGGACGGCCGCCAGGGCGTGTTGGCGGGCGTCGGGCGGCCCGGTCTGCAGCAGGTACACGCGCGGCAGCAGGCGCTGCCAGGGCCCGCCGGGCCGGCTGCGCCGGGCGACGGCCGCGGCGGACACCCCGGCGCGGGTCAGCTGCCGTTGGGTGAGCAGGTTGAGCTGCCGGGCGGCGGTGCGGTCCGGTGCGGTGCCCCCGGGTCCGCCGCGTACGCGGGCCGGCGGCCGGACGGCCGCGGGCCCGGTGGGCCGGGGCCCGGCGGGCCACGGCCGCGCCCTCCCCGGTGCGGTGCGCGGACGGGCGGCGCGAGCCCCGCCACCGGTGTGCAGGTCGTTCCCAGAAGTCGTCATGGTGCGGATGTGCCCACCGGGAGCCACACCTCAAGCCCCCGGGCCGACCGATCCCGCCTCAAGCCCGCAGGGCCCGGCCGCGCCCTCTCAGCCGGCCCCGCGCCGCACAGCAGGCGCACTCCTGCGCCCACCGTCCGGCCCGCCCCGCGCCCCCCTCACGGCTCCAGGGCCGCCGGGTGGTGCGGTGCCAGGAAGACCACGACGCCGTTCTCGGTGCCGGGCAGCGGGGTGACCTCGTGCCAGCCCAGCCGGCGGTACGTGGCGACGGTGTCGGTCGCCTTGCGGGCGGTCAGCAGCCAGGCCCGGTCGCCGGGGGCGTCCGCCGTGATCTCGGCGAGCAGGGTGCGCCCGGTACCGTGCCCCCGCGCGTACGGGCGGACCGCCAGCTCGTCTATCTCCAGCGCCCCGACCAGCAGTTCGCGGACCCGGTCCCGGCCGAGCTGCGCGACGACCTGCGCGTAGCCGCGGTCGGCGGGGAAGGGGTCCTTGGTCAGCCAGGCGGTGGCGAAGCCGTCGATACCGGCCGCGGACTGGGCCAGGGCGGTACGGAAACCCGCCCTGCGGGTGTCGGCCTGCAACCGGGCCGAGAACTGGCGAATGGTTTCTTCGTCCTCGTTCCACGGCGGGGCGGAGAAGACCTCGGCGTAGGCGTCGACCAGCTCCTCGGTGAGGTCGAGGACGGCTGGTCCGTAGCAGATCACGTGTGCGCTCCTTTGGGCCGGTCGGGATGAAACGCCCCTCTGGAAGAGCGAATTTACGCCTGCCCGGTTCCCCGGGGGCGTGGTCGCACGGATCCGGAGGGTGTGGAACAAAACCGACTTCCGGGGCGGCCCGCAACCGGTCCGCACCGGGCGGTTCCGGACACCACCGGCCCGCCCTTCGCACGGGCGCGCGCCGCTGCGGTCTCTTTGCGAACGATCCACCCCGGGCCGTGTCGCCGTCGGCCGTGGGGCGTTGAGTGGGTGTCGGTGCGGCGGTGGCCGGACCGGTGACGGCCGGGCCGCCGGCGGAAGCGTGGCGGGCCGCGCGGCGGCGGCCCGGCACCGCCCCCGCCGGCCTCCCGGCCCCGCACCACACCGCATCCGCCCGCCCCCGCACCACCCACCAGGCACGGCGCCCCCGCGCACGGCAGCTCGGAGCACGACATGTCCCACGGCCTCTTCACCCGGCTCCTCCTCGGCGCGGGCGGCGGCGCGGTGGCCTTCCTGCTGGTCCTCGGCGCGCTGTCGCTGCTGCCGTCGCCGGTCCGGGAGGCCGTACCGGACCCGCTGCTCGGCGGCGCGGTCCTGGTCCTCGCGGCGGTGGGCGCCGTACGGGGCGCCCGACGGGCGCGTTAGCCTCGAAACGGTACGAGCGGGTACGGGCCGGCCGGCGCGGCCCCCGGCGGTCCACCCACCGGGGCGGCGTGCGGACCGGCCCGGAACTGACGTACGCAGCACACGGATACGGACACGACCACGGACGCGCAGCCCGGCGGACCACCGGCCAACCACCGGTCGCCCCTGCGCGCCACGACGAAGCCCCGGACGCGAGGTCCGGACCTACGGAGGGATGGACCATGGCGCGGATTCCCACGGCAGCGGTGACCGCAGGCGGGCTGGTGGGCGGCTACGCCGTCGCCCGCTGGACGAAGAAGCGGCCGCTCGGCGGGGCGGTCCTGGCAGCGGCGGGCGCCGTCGCGGCCCGCGAGTGGCAGCGGCACGCGGGCGGGGCCGCGGCGGCCGCGCTCGGCGGGCTCTACGTGGCCGGCTTCGCCGGCTCGCACCCGCTCGCGAAGAAGATCGGGGCCTGGCCCGCGGTGCTGTCCGCGACCGCGGTCGTGGCCACGGCCGCCTGGGCCGTCTCGGACCGCCGCCCGACGGCCTGACAGCACCCGACGGCACCCCGCCCGCGGCCCGGCATCCGCCGGGCCGCGCCGGCCACCCGCCGGACCGTCCCGGCCACCTGCCGGACCGCCCCCGCTACGCCCCCACCGCCACGGACACCGCGTAGATCAGCAGTCCCGCCAGCGCCCCGACCACCGTCCCGTTGATGCGGATGAACTGCAGGTCCCGCCCGATGTGGGCCTCGATCTTGCGGGAGGTGTGCTCGGCGTCCCAGCCGGCCACGGTGTCCGTGATCAACGAGGTGATCTCGGTGCGGTAGTTGGTGACCACGTACACCACCGCCCCCTCGACCCAGCCCTCCACCTTCGCCTGCAGGCGGCCGTCCGTGGCCAGCCGGGCGCCGAGGGAGATCAGGGACGACCGGACCCGCAGCCGCAGCTCGCTCTGCTCGTCCTCGGCCGCCGAGATGATCATGGAGCGGACCGCGGACCACGCCGAGGCGATGACGTCCTGGACCTCGCCCCGGCCCAGGATCTCGGACTTCAGCCGCTCCACCCGCTCCCGCGTGGCGGTGTCCGACTGCAGGTCGGCCGCGAAGTCCGACAGGAAACGGTCCACCGCACCGCGCGCCGGGTGCTCCGGCATGTCCCGCATCTCGGTGACGAACCGCAGCAGTTCCTTGTAGACCCGCTCGCCCACCTTCCGGTCGACGAACCGCGGCGTCCAGCCCGGCGCCCCGCCCTGCACCGCGTCCATCACCGACTCGCCGTGGGTCACCAGCCAGTCGTGGGCCTTGGCGCACACCAGGTCCACCACCCGCCGGTGACCGCCGTCCGCCACGATCCGGTCCAGCGCCTTGCCGACCCCCGGCGCGATCTCCGCGGTCTCCGCCCGCCGGGTGATCGCCTCGCCGACCACCGCCTGCACGTCCGAGTCCCGCAGCACCGTGAGCGCCCCGCGCAGCGCGGTGGCCAGCTCGGCGGTGACCCGGTCGGCGTGCTCCGGCTCGGCCAGCCACGCACCGAGCCGGCCGCCGATGCCGAGCGCGTGCAGCCGGGCCCGTACGACCTCCGAGGAGAGGAAGTTCTCGCCCACGAACTCGCCGAGCGAGACGCCCAGCTGGTCCTTCTTCGTGGGGATGATCGCCGTGTGCGGGATGGGCAGCCCCAACGGCCGCCGGAAGAGCGCGGTCACCGCGAACCAGTCGGCCAGCGCGCCGACCATGCCCGCCTCGGCCGCCGCCGCCACATAGCCCGCCCAGCCGCCGGCGCCGGCGTGCTGCGCCCACTTCGCCAGCGCGTAGACCACCGCGACCAGCAGCAGCAGCGCCGTGGCCGTGGCCTTCATCCGGCGCACCCCGCGCCGCTTCTCCTCGTCGGCCGCGCTGTACGCGAAGCGCCCGCGCGCACCGCCGACCGGCTCCACCGGGCCGTCCCCGTCCGTCCGTTCCACTGCCTCCGCCTTCCCCCGCCCCCCTCGTTCCGACGCGGACCGGTCCCGTACGGTTCGTACGCAGAGCATCTGGTCGCAGATCCACTGTCGCCTACCTGACCTACTCCCGGGGCGCGCCACGAGTTCCCGGCGCTCCCTCGTCCGGGGCCGCCACCCCAGGAGGAACCCGCCGCATGACCCCGCCCCGCCCCGGTCACCCGCCGCGCCCCGCCCGGCCGCCCCGGAGCTCCCGCCGCCCCGCCCGGCTCCGCGCGCTCGGGGCCCTGGCCGCGCTCGCCACGGCCGGCGTCCTCACCGCCGCCTTCGCGGGCGGCGGCTCCGACCCGGACGGCCCGGGCCCGGCCGCCCGGCCGCCGGCCGACGCGCGGACCGCGGGCCCGGTGGACCGGGGCGGCCCGATCGCCGTGCACTGGGTCGCCGCCTGGTCCGCCGCACCCGTCGGCCCCGAGCCGGACACCGACCGGTACGGCCAGTCCGGCCGCACCTTCCGCAACGTGGTGCACACCGGCATCGCCGGCGACCAGGTCCGGATCACCCTCTCCAACCGGTACGGCCGCTCGCCGCTGCGGATCACGGCCGCGACGGCGGGCCTGGCGGCGGGCCCGGCCACCCCGGCCGCGGCGGACGGCTCGCTGGTCCGGCTCACCTTCCGCGGTTCGCCCGTCGTCACCGTGCCACCCGGCGGCCAGGTCACCAGCGACCCGCAGCGCCTGCGGGTCCGGGCCGGCGCCGACCTCCTGATCAGCACGTACGCCCCCGCCTCCGACGAGCCCGGCGGCCCGGTCACCTACCACCCGGGCGCCCGCCAGACCTCGTACGCGCGCGAGGGGGACGGCACCGAGGACGCGACCGGCGACTCCTTCACCGACAAGACCGGCGCCTGGCGCCAGCTGGTCGCCGTGGACCTGCGCACGAACAAGGTCACCGGCACGGTCGTGGCCTTCGGGGACTCCCTCACCGACGGCGCGTTCTCCTCGATGGACGACAACCACCGGTGGCCCGACTTCCTCTCCACCCGGCTCCGCCAGGCCGCCGCCGAGGCCTCCCGGACCCCCGCCGGCCCGGCCGGTACGGCCCCTGCCGACCCGACCGGTACGGCCCCCCGGCTCGGCGTGGTCAACGCGGGTATCAGCGGGAACCGGCTCCTCGCGGACGGCACCGGACCGCGCGGCCTGGACCGTTTCGACCGGGACGTGCTGGCCCGCCCCGGCGCCCGGGTCGTCGTCATCGCGCTGGGCATCAACGACATCCTCAAGTCCGACCGCCCCGCCGACCCGGACCGGATCACCGAGGGCCTGCTCGAGCTGGCCGCCCGGGCCCGCGCCCGAGGGCTGCTGGTGGCGGGCGCCACCCTGACCCCCTACGCCGGCCACAAGGGCTGGTCGGCCGAGCAGGACTCGGTCCGCCGGGCGGTGAACGCCCGGATCCGGGCCGGCGAGGTCTTCGACGTGGTCGTGGACTTCGACCGGGCCCTGCGCGACCCCGCCGACCCGGCCCGGCTGCAACCGGCCTTCGACTCCGGCGACCACCTCCACCCCAACGACCTGGGCTACCGCGCCATGGCCGGGGCCGTCGACCTCCCGGCACTCATGTAGAGACCCCAGGCCCCCACCGGGCGCGCCGGCCGCCGGCCTCCACGTCGCAAAACCGCCAGCGGCGGACCGTCGGAGGTGATGGACTCGGCCCATGACCGAGATCTCCGCCGCACGCGCCTTCACCGCCCTGCACACCGCCGCCGCCCCGCTCGCCCTCGCCAACGCCTGGGACGTCGCCAGCGCCCGGATCGTCGAGGCGGCCGGCGCCCCGGCCGTCGCCACCACCAGCGCCGGGGTCGCCTGGAGCATCGGCGCCCCGGACGGCGACGCCCTCGGCCGGGCCCGCGCCGTCGAGCTGGTCGAGCGGGTCGTGGCCGCGGTCGGGGTACCGGTCAGCGCCGACATCGAGGGCGGTTTCGGAGCCTCCCCCGAGGAGGTCGGCGAGACGGTGGCCGCGGTGGTCCGGGCCGGCGCGGCCGGCATCAACATCGAGGACGGCGCACGCGACCCGGCCGCGTTCGCGGAGCGGCTGGCCGGCGCCCGGGCGGCGGCCACCGCGGCCGGCTCCGAGCTGTACGTCAACGCCCGGATCGACACCTTCCTCGCCGGCCTGGGCGAGCCCGGCGCCGCCCGGCTGGACGAGACCCTGCGCCGGGCCCGGACCTACCTGGCCGCCGGGGCCAGCGGGATCTTCGTCCCCGGCGTCACCGACCTCGAGGTGGTCGCCGAGCTGGCCCGGGGCATCGACGCCCCGCTGAACGTCCTGGTCGGACCCGGCGACCCGAGCGTCGCCGCGTTCGGCGCGGTGGGCGTGGCCCGGGTCAGCCTGGGCTCCTCGGTGGCCGCCGCGGCCTACGCGGTCGCCCAGCGGGCCACCCGCGAGCTCCTGGCCACCGGCACCTACGCGGCCACGGCCGGCGGCGTCCCGTACGGCGAGCTGAACGGCCTCTTCGCCCACTGACCGGGCACACTCCAAGGACTTCGCGGTCAGACCTGCCCGATTCCGGGCAAAATCCTCGACGTCCCGCCCCTCCCCCTCTAGGATTTTCCGACATGGGCATAACAAAGGACGCTCCTGTCGGCAGCGTGGCGGCAGCGGCCACCACCGCCGCCGGGAGCCGTCGCATCACCGGAGCCGTCTGGGGCGCGCTCCTGATCGTGTACGTCGTCTGGGGCTCGACCTACCTGGGCATCCGGATCGTGGTCGAGACCCTGCCGGCCTTCCTCTCCGCGGGCGGCCGCTTCATCACCGCCGGCCTGCTGCTGGCCGCCCTGGTGGCCTGGCGCCAGGGCCCCGCCGCCCTCAAGGTCACCGGAGCCCAGCTGCGCTCCGCGCTCCTGGTCGGCGTCCTGCTGCTGCTCGGCGGCAACGGCCTGGTGGTGCTCGCCGAGACGGCCGTGCCCTCGGGCCTGGCGGCCCTGCTGGTCGCCTCGCTCCCGCTGTGGATGGTGGTGCTGCGCACCGCCACCGGGGACCGCCCGCCCGGCCGGACCCTCTTCGGCGTGGGCATCGGGATGGCCGGACTGGCCGTGCTGACCCTGCCCGGCCTCAGCGGCGACGTACAACTGTGGGGCGTGGGCCTGGTGGTGCTCGCGGCACTGCTGTGGGCCGTCGGCTCCTTCTCCGCCTCGAAGCTCCCCATGCCCAAGAACGCCTTCGCGGGCAGCGCGTACCAGATGCTCGCCGGCGGCACCGCCAACCTGGTCGTCGGCTTCGCCCGCGGTGAGCAGCACGGCTTCCACCCCGCCGAGGTCTCCACCGGCTCCTGGCTGGCGCTGGGCTACCTCGTGGTCTTCGGCTCGCTCGTGGCCTTCACCGCGTACGCCTGGCTGCTCCAGTCCGCCCCGCTGTCCCTGGTCTCCACGTACGCGTACGTCAATCCCGTGGTGGCCGTCCTGCTCGGCACGCTCATCCTCGACGAGTCGCTGACCTGGCCGATCCTGCTCGGCGGCGCGATCGTGGTCGCGGCCGTGATGGTGATCGTCAGTACCGAGCGACGGAAGTAGCCCGCCCGCGGCGGGCCCTCACTTCTCCCCCGCCGCCGCCTCGTACAGCTTCCGGGCCCGGGCGTCGAAGGGCGCGGCCGTCGAGTCCACGTCCGTCTCACCGCCACTGAGCACGCCGATGAGCCGGCCCGGGCGCCCCGGCCCGCCCCGGTCGGCCACCCAGGGGCTGCCGCTGGTCCCGGTCCAGAAGCCGGCACAGCTGATGTAGAGCATCTCCGGGTCGGCGTCGTCCCGGCGGCTCTGCGTGGTGCAGGAGACCGGCCGGTTGTCGGGGTTGTGCTCCGGCTCCGGATAGCCCACGACGGTGACCTCCCGATCCGGGGCGGAGGCCCAGTCGGGAGTGGGCGCGGCCCCCTTGCCGGTGACCTCCTCCAGGCTCCGGCCGTAGCGGTCCGGGGCCACCGTCAGGAAGGCGAAGTCGGCGGTGTCGTCGCCGTACCGCGTCCAGCGCTCGTCCACGTGCACCGCGGTGACCTTCCACAGGCCGTACGGCTGCGTGCCCGCGCCCTTGCCGGAGAAACCGGGCGCGAAGGACAGCCGGCCGATGGCCAGGCCGTCACCGGCGACCTCGCCCGGTTCCCCGTCCTCGCCGGCCGGGGCCACGCAGTGCCCCGCGGTCGCGACCACGTTCCCCCGGGGGCTGTGCACCACGCTCGCCGTGCACCAGTGCTCCCCGTCGGCCATCAGCACACCGACGTTGCCGAACGGCCGGATCGTCTGGGCGGGCCGCGCGGACTCGGACGTGACCATGCTCAGCGCGACCGTGGCGGCCAACGCCGCCCCGGCCGTACCCACGGCCTTCAGCCAGCCCGTCATCCGGCCACCCGGCCGGCACCCGCGGTCAGCACGCCCGCCTCAGCCCGCCGAGGTCACGGGCGGGCCGGCGACCGGACCCTTGAGGACCTTGCTGATCCACTCCAGCGAGCCCTCCTTCATGCCCCGGACGTAGTCCTTGCCATTGTGACCACCACCCTGGATGACCCGCACGGTCGTGTGGACCGGTCCGCGGCCCCAGTTCCGCACGAAGCGGTCGACCTTCGCCTTGCCGCTCTCCATGGTCCCGATCTGGAAGTTCACGTAGATGTCGGGGCCCTTGCGGTCGATCAACTTCTGCGCCAGCTTCTCCGGGTTGTTCGCGTCCATCGCGGCCCGGTGGCCCTTCCACAGCGGGGAGTCGGGGGCCGTGTCGGGCCCGGAGGCGATCACCGCCTTGAAGCGCTCGGGGTGCTGGACGACCGTCTTCAGCCCGACGAAACCGCCCGAGGAGGACCCCATGAAGGCCCAGCCGTCCCGGGACCGGTACGTGCGGAAATTGGCCTTCACGAAATCCGGCACGTCCTCGGCCATCCAGGTGCCCATCTTGGGGTGACCGGGGATGTCGGCGCCGTCGTAGTAGAACTTCTTGTCCGGGTTGATCACCGGCATGACGAGGATGAACGGCAGGCTGGTGCCGGCCGCGACCCCGTCGCTGACCGCCTTCTGCAGGCCCAGGCCGGTGCCCATCCAGTAGTTCGTGGGGTAGCCGTGGCCGCCGGGCAGCGCGATCAGGACCGGGAAGGCGCTCCGGGCGTACCGGGGCTCGCTGTACTCCTTCGGCGTCCACACCCAGACGTTGCCGGTGAAGCCGGACTTGGCACCGGCCAGCGTGGTCTTGCCGATCTCCGTCCCGTCGGCCAGCCGGGTGGCCCGGACGAACCGCGCCTCGGGCCCGGTCGGGAAGGACACGTCCCCGACGACGCGCCCGGTATCGCCGTGGCCGGCGCCCTTGCCGGTCCCCGCCGCGGCGGCCGAGTGCACGGAGCCGAAGGACATCGGTTCGCCGTTGTCGGAGAAGAGGTCCAGCCGCTGGGCGACGGCCGTACCGGCACCCGCGAGCACCGTCACCGCCACGGCCCCCGCCAGCCACACCCGCCGCCGGGGACGGGCGGACGTGCGGTCGGACGGGTCGGGGCGCTCGTCACCCGGGTACTGCTGCACGGACCTACGCTCCTCAGGACAGAACGGACAACTCATCCCCCGCCCTCCCAGATGCACGAACCGTCCGGCGGGTTGCGCTCCTGCTGGAATGAGGCCCAATTCACCCCGCAGGATTCACCCGTCAGGCGGCACGCCGTCCTGGCCGGGCCCTAAACGCAGAAAAGCCCCGCACCAGAAGGTGCGGGGCTTTCCCACAATGATTGTTCGGCGGCGTCCTACTCTCCCACAGGGTCCCCCCTGCAGTA
>NZ_JBFBGK010000149.1:0-15330 GCF_040684615.1 Streptomyces sp. NPDC089919 | reverse complement strand
TGCCGGGGCTACGGCGGGCCTGTCCAGCCTCGCCGGCGATTGAGGCGCGGGGGTCCGGGGGCGGAGCCCACGGTTTCGGGAAGGGGCGGGGAGGGGAACGGCTCCGCGCAGCGGCCACCCGCACGTGAGCCGGCGGCCATGACGAGGCCGCGCCGGGCCAGGGCCGGGCCCAGCCTGGCCCGGGTCAGGCGTGGGCGTCGAGCCAGGCGACGGCGGTCGGGACGTCGACGGCCACGGGGACGTCAGTCGGCACCGGCGGCCGCCCGACCACGACCACCGGCACCCCCAACTCCCGCGCAGCCACCAGCTTCGGCGCAGTGGCCGCACCCCCGCTGTCCTTGGTGACCAGGACCGAGATGCCATGGGAGCGCAGCAGCTCCCGCTCCCCCTCCAGGCTGAACGGCCCCCGGTCCAGCAGGACGTCCATCCGGGCCGGGGCCGGACCCTCGGGCGCGTCCACCGAACGCACCAGGAAGCGCAGCGAGTCCAGCCCCGCGAAGGCGGCCAGGCCCATCCGCCCGGTGGTGAGGAACACCCGCTCGCCCAGCGCCCCGCCGGCCAGCAGCGCCGCGGCGGCCGGCAGTGAGGCCACCGGGTGCCAGGCGTCGCCCGCCACCGGTTCCCAGGACGGCCGGCGCACCGCGAGCAGCGGCACGCCCGAAACGGCCGCGGCCGCGGCCGCGTTGAAGCTGATGCGCTCGGCGAAGGGGTGGGTCGCGTCCACCATCGCGGTGACCCGGTGCTCCCGCAGCCATGCGGCGAGTCCCGCCGGACCGCCGAAGCCGCCGATCCGCACCTCGCCGGGCGGCGGTACCGGCCGGGCCACCCGGCCGGCCAGCGAACTGGTCACCCGCAGCCCGGGGAGCCCCGCCAGGGCCTCGGCCAGCCGGCGCCCCTCGGTGGTGCCGCCGAGGACCAGCACGTGCCGGTCCACGGCCCCGCCGCTAGCAGACATGCCGGTCGCGCTCGGGCGAGTACAGGTGGCTGTCCGGGAACTGCTCGGCGGCCAGCGTCCGGCCCACGATGATCACCGAAGTCCGCACCAGGCCCGCCGCCTTGACCTGGCCGGCGATCTCGTCGAGCGTGCCGCGCAGCACCAGCTCGTCCGGGCGGCTGGCCATCGCGACCACCGCCACCGGGCAGTCGGCGCCGTAGTGCGGCAGCAGCTCGGCCACCACCCGGTCGACGTAGCGGGTGGCCAGGTGCAGGACGAGGAGCGCCCCGCTGCGGCCGAGGGTGGCCAGGTCCTCGCCGGCCGGCATCGGGGTGGCCTGCTGCGCGATCCGGGTGAGGATCACGGTCTGGCCGACCGTCGGCACCGTCAGCTCGCGCTTGAGCGCCGCCGCGGCGGCCGCGAACGCCGGTACGCCCGGGACGACTTCGTATGGCACCCCGGCCGCGTCCAGCCGCCGCATCTGCTCGGCGACGGCGCTGAAGACCGACGGGTCGCCCGAGTGCAGCCGGGCCACGTCGAGCCCGGCCTCGTGGGCCTGCACCAGCTCCGCCACGATCTCGTCCAGCGTGAGCCGGGCGGTGTCCACCAGCCGGGCGTCCGGCGGGCATTCGGCGAGCAGTTCGCGGGGCACCAGGCTGCCGGCGTACAGGCAGACCCGGCAGGAGGCGAGGGTACGGGCCCCGCGCACGGTGATCAGATCGGCGGCCCCGGGGCCCGCGCCGATGAAGTACACGGTCATGTGAGATCTCCTGAAGTGCCGGGCGGGGTGGTGCTGTCGTGGGCGGGGGGCGCGGCGGGGCCGCTGTCGGACGGCTTGGTGACCGACCACTGCGTGATGGGCATGGCCTGCCGCCAGCCGGTGAAGGAGCCCACCGGCACCGCGTGCGAGACCGCGAGCTTGACCAACTCGCCGCCGTGGGTGCGGTACCAGCGGGCGAGCAGGGCCTCCGACTCGAGCGTGACGGTGTTGGCCACCAGCCGGCCGCCCGGTCGCAGGGCCGCCCAGCAGGCCTCCAGCAGGCCCGCGGCGGTCAGCCCGCCGCCGATGAACACCGCGTCGGGGGAGGGGAGTTCGGTCATCGCCCCGGGGGCGGCGCCGCGCACCACCCGCAGCCCGGGCACGCCGAGGGCGGCCGCGTTGCGGCCGATCCGGTCCGCCCGCACCTCGTCCCGTTCCACGGATATCGCCCGGCAGGTCCGGTGGCTGCGCATCCACTCGATGGCGATCGAGCCGGAGCCGCCGCCGACGTCCCACAGCAGTTCCCCGGGGGCCGGTGCCAGCGCGCTCAGGGTGACCGCGCGGACGTGCCGCTTGGTCAGCTGCCCGTCGTGCTCGTACGCCGCGTCCGGGAGGCCGGGGGTGGCGGCGAGCCGCAGCGCGTCCGGGGCGCGCCGGCACTCCACCGCGATGACGTTGAGGGCGTCGCCGGGCGGCCGGTCCCAGTCCGCGGCGGTGCCGGTGGCGTGCGCCTCGTGCTCGGAGCCGAGCTGTTCCAGGACGGTCAGCCGGCTCGGGCCGAAGCCGCGCTCCCGCAGCAGCTGCGCGACCTGGGCCGGGGTGCCGGCGCCCGCGCTGAGGACCAGCAGCCGGCGTCCCTCGTGCAGGGCCGCGACCAGGGTGCCGGGGGCCCGGCCGACCAGGGTGATCACGTCGGTGTCCTCGACCGGCCAGCCGAGCCGGGCGCAGGCGTACGAGACGGAGGACGGGTGCGGCAGCACCCGCAGCCGGGCCGGGCCCAGCTCCTCGCCCAGGGCCCGGCCGATCCCGTAGAACATCGGGTCCCCGCTGGCCAGCACGGCGATCCGGCGGCCGGCGTGCTCCGCGAGCAGCTTGGGGACCGCCGGGCGCAGCGGCGAGGGCCAGGCCACCCGCTCGCCCCGGCAGGAGTCCTCCGGGAGCAGGGCCAGCTGGCGGGGGCCGCCGATCAGGACCTCGGCCTCGGTGAAGGCGCGCCGCGCCGGGGCGGCCAGCCCGGCCCAGCCGTCCGCGCCGATGCCGACGACGGTGACGGCCGGCGGCCCGGCCGGCGGCGCCACGGGTGCCGCGGGGGAGGGTACGGACAGCGAAGGTGTCGGGGGCGCTTCGGAGCTCACTGCCGGTCCTCGGGGATCGCTGGAGGGGGAGGAGCCCGACTCTACTGGCCGCTGACCTGCGGCTGGAGCCCCGGGGCCTGTGGAGGTCGTCACGCGGGCGGCGGCCGGGGCCGTGGCGGGATCCGGCCGGGTCCCGGGCGCCCCAGGGGCCCCGGGGCTTCCCTTCGGCGGCCCTTTGGGGTGTGGTCACCCCGAGCGGTACCGCAGGGGTGCGGCCGGTGGGAAGGGGCATCGCGCATGACGGGCTGGAGCGCACGGGAGATCCCCGGTCAGGGTGGCCGGACCGCGGTGGTGACCGGGGCCAACAGCGGCATCGGCTACGTCACCGCCCGCGAACTGGCCCGGGCCGGGGCGCACGTCCTGCTCGCCTGCCGCAGCGCGGACCGCGGCGGTGCGGCCCTGGACCGGCTGCGCCGTGAAGTACCGGGTGCGTCGGCCGAGTTCGCCCGACTGGACCTCGGGGACCTGTCGTCCGTACGGGAGTTCGCGGCCGGACTGCGGCCGGGCGGGCTGGACCTGCTGGTCAACAACGCGGGGGTGATGGCCCTGCCGTACGGGCGCACCACCGATGGTTTCGAGACGCAGTTCGGGGTCAACCACCTCGGTCACTTCGCGCTGACCGGGCTGCTGCTGCCCCGGCTGCTGGCCACCCCCGGGGCGCGGGTGGTCTCGCTCTCCAGCGGCTTCCACGCCCTGTCGGACCTGGCGCACGACGACCTCAACAGCGAGACCCGCTACCGGCGTTGGATCGCCTACGGCCGGTCCAAGACGGCCAACCTGCTCTTCGTCCACGAGCTGGCCCGGCGGCTGGCGGCGGCCGGGTCGGAGCTGGTCGCGGCGGCGGCGCACCCCGGCTACGCGGCCACCGGCCTCCTGACGGCGGCGCCCCGGCAGGAGGGCCGCCGGGCCGCCGTGGCGGTGCTGCGGGCGGCCAACGCGGTGCTCGCGCAGCCGGCCGCCTCCGGGGCGCTGCCGACGCTGTACGCGGCGACGGCCCCGGGGGTGCGACCGGACTCCTTCATCGGCCCCCGGCTGGGCTGGCGCGGCGCCCCGGCCCGCTCCTGGCGGGCCCGCTGGACCCTCGACGACGCCTCGGCCGAGCGGCTGTGGACCGCCTCCGAGCAGCTGACCGGCGTACGGTACGAGGCGCTCGCGGGCTGACCTCGGCAGGTGCGGGGGGCGGGGGCCCGGGCGATGCAGGAAGGTCAGGCTCCGCTTGGGGCCGGGGCGTCCGGGGTCGACAGGGCCGCCACCAGGGGGGCCAGCTCCGGTTCGGTGGCGGCAGCGGCGAGGGCTGCCGAGAGGGCGCTCTCATGGGTGGGCCGGGCCTCGGCCAGCAGCTGCGCGCCGCTGTCGGTGACGTTGGTGTAGATGCCGCGGCGGTCGGTGGGGCAGAGGTACCGCTCCAGCAGGCCGCGCTCCTCGAGCCGGGTGACCAGGCGGGTGGTGGCGCTCTGGCTCAGCACCACGGCGTCCGCCACCTGCTTCATCTGGAGGTGGCCGCCGGGCCCCTCGTACTGCCGGTCGAGCACGCCGAGCAGGGAGTACTCCCGGGCGCTCAGGCCGTGGCCGGCCTGGAGGGCGCGCTCCACCCGGCTCTCGATGAGGCCGTGCAGCCGGGACAGGGCGCACCAGCCCTGGGCCAGTGCGGCCGACGGGCCCCCGGCCGTCTCGGTGGCGGTCATCCGCTGCTCCCCTCGCTCACTGCGGGTACGTGTACGCACCCAATCTACCGCGTTTGCCGATAACCCGCGTGTGCAACTATTGTGGACGCAGGCTAAAAGCCTCTGCAACCAATCCTGCGCAGTCCCTCCTGCGCACCTCCATCCCGGGCTGAGCTGCCCGGGCAATCGATCTGGGAAGGCTGCGATCCATGCCTCTCGCGCTCCTGGCCCTGGCGATCGGGGCCTTCGGCATCGGCACCACCGAATTCGTGATCATGGGGCTGCTGCCCCAGGTGGCGACCGACTTCGACGTCTCCATCCCGACCGCCGGGCTGCTGGTGACCGGGTACGCGCTCGGCGTGGTGGCCGGCGCCCCGCTGATGACCGCCCTCGGCACCAAGGTGTCGCGCAAGCGGATGCTGATGCTGCTGATGGGCCTCTTCGTCCTCGGCAACCTCCTCTCCGCCGTGGCCCCCGCCTTCGGGCTGATGCTGGCCGGGCGGGTGGTCGCCTCGCTGGCGCACGGCGCCTTCTTCGGCATCGGCGCGGTGGTCGCGGCCGAGCTGGTCGCCCCCGAGCGGAAGGCCGGCGCCATCGCGATGATGTTCACCGGTCTGACCGTGGCCAATGTGGTCGGCGTACCGCTGGGCACCTGGCTCGGCCAGGCCGCCGGCTGGCGGGCCACCTTCGCCGTGGTCGCCGCGCTGGGCGTGGCCGGCCTGCTGGGCATCGCACGGCTGGTCCCCGAGCTGCCCCGGCCCGAGGGGGTGCGGCTGCGCCACGAGCTCGCCGCCTTCCGCAACGTCCAGGTGCTGCTGGCGATGGCGATGACCGTGCTCGGCTTCGGCGGGGTCTTCGCCGCCATCACCTACATCACGCCCACCCTGACCGGGGTCACCGGCTTCGCGGAGTCCTCCGTGACCTGGCTGCTGGTGCTGTTCGGGCTCGGCATGGTGGCGGGCAACCTGATCGGCGGGCGGTTCGCCGACCGGGCACTGATGCCGATGCTGTACGTCTCCCTCGGGGCGCTCTCGGTGGTGCTGGCCCTCTTCACCGTCACCGCCCACCACAAGGCCGCCGCGGCCGTCACGCTCGTCCTGATCGGGGCGCTCGGCTTCGCGACCGTGCCGCCGCTGCAGAAGCGGGTGCTGGACCAGGCCGCGGGAGCGCCCACGCTGGCCTCCGCCATGAACATCGGCGCCTTCAACCTGGGCAACGCCCTCGCCGCGTGGCTCGGCGGCCTGGTCATCACCGCCGGCCACGGCTACACCGCCCCCTCCTGGGTCGGCGCGGCCCTGGCGGCCGGGGCCCTCCTGCTGGCCCTGACCTCGGGCGCGCTGGAGCGCCGCGCCCGGCCCTCCGGTCCGGCCGGCCGGGTGGTGGCCCACCACCGGCCGGAGCGGACGGCGTCCCGTCTGGGGGCCTGAGGGGGCGGGCCCTCGCGTGGCCGGCCCCGCCGGGGGTCAGTTCAGCTGGTCGCGCACGAGATCGAGGAACGCCTGCCGGCTCGGACGGATGTGTGCCCAGATCTTCTCGTCCTGCGGTCCCTCAGGGTCTCCGGGGCCCTTTCTGATCAACTCCTGGACCGCCCAGGCGAGGCCGCGTGCCGCCGCGCTGACCTCGGGCGCGCACAGGATGTGGAGCGTCTTCTGCGTCACCCACATCCTGTCGAGGACCTGTCGTGCCCGGGCCTGCCACGGCTCGTCGGTCATGTTGTGGTGATGCCGGTCCACCGCGACGCGTTCCGCCTCCTGCACCGCGGACAGGAAGGCGATGAGGTGGGTGAGGCGCTCGCCACGCCGCGCCTCGGCAAGGTCGCGAGCACTGCGCCGCGCCTCGCCGCGCTCCAGGGCGTTGCCCGCCGAGCGTTGGGTCAGTACCGACATGAGCCCGCCGAGCAGGACGCCGGCGAGCGGCGCAAGCGTTGTCCACACGGCGTCAGATTACCTAGCGACGGCATGGGCATGCGGTGCGGGTCGGGGGCGCCCCGGACATCGCGGACGGCCCTGGTGCGCGTACCGGTCCGGGGGTCGTCCGAGGTCGCGGGCGAGGGGCGGGTGTACGGGGCAGCTACTGGGTGGTAACCCGGGGTCTTCCCTCGCGTCATCCAACCACCTTAGCCTCCCCGTGCGTTGACCGCCGACCGAGGGGAGCAGGGGCATGAGGGCACGCGTGCGGGCAGGGGTGGCGATCGCCGGACTGGCGCTGGCCATCGCAGGGTTGGGCGGGGCGCCGGCCGGGGCGGCGGCGGAGCCGCGGTACGACGCCACCACCGGCGTCGGCGTGCACAACGCCTACGAGAAGGCCAAGTACCCCTATCTGGCCGACGCGTTGGACTCCGGCGCCGGCCTGATCGAGCTGGACGTCTGGACCAACTTCTTCGGCAGTTCCTGGCGGGTCGCGCACAGCAACCCCTTCGGGAACGACAACAACTGCGAGAACGCCGCCGGGCCGGACCGGCTCCGCACCGGGTCCCGCAACCAGAACCTCGCCGGCTGCCTCGCCGACCTGAAGGCCTGGCACGACGGGCACCCCGGCCACCGGCCGGTGGTCATCAAGATGGAGCTCAAGGACGGCTTCGCCGCCAACCTCGGCCGCGGCCCGGCCGCGCTCGACGCGCTGCTGACCGCCAAGCTGGGGGACGCCGTCTACCGGCCGGGGGAGCTGGCCGCCGGGTACCCGACCCTCGACGCGGCCGTCCAGGCCCGCGGCTGGCCGAGCCGGTCCGCGCTGGCCGGGAAGTTCGTCTTCGAGCTGATCCCGGGCACCGTCGAGGAGGGCAACCCCTCCGACACCCTCTGGACCGACCGCGAGTACGCCCAGTACCTGCGGGACCTGGCCGCCGGCGGCCGGCTCGGCCAGGCCGCCGCCTTCCCGGCGGTGCACAACGCCGCCGCGGGCGACCCGCGCCCCCGCTACGCCGACAGCTCGATCCGGCCCTGGTTCGTCCTCTTCGACGGGGACGCCAACGCGTACGTCTCGCAGGGCATCGACACCGCCTGGTACGACCAGCGCCACTACCTGCTGGTGATGACCGACGCCCACAACGTCGCCCCGGCCATCGACGGCACCAGCCCCACCGAGGCGCAGGCCCGCGACCGGCTGACCCTGCTGGCCGCCCGGCACGCCAGCGTCATCACCGACGACTGGTACCCGTTGCCGGCCGTGCTCGGGACGGTCGTGCCGCGCGGCTGACCCGCGGCCGGCGCCGGCCCCCGCTCAGGCCAGCAGCCAGGCGATCGTGGTCAGGGACACCACCGAGCAGCAGGTCGAGAGCAGTACGGCGTCCCTGACCAGGCCCGCGTCCAGGCGGTACTCGGTGGCGAAGACGAAGGCGTTCTGGGCGGTCGGCAGCCCGGCCACCAGCACCACCGACAGCAGGGCGTGACCGGTCAGCCCGAAGACCCAACTGCCCAGCGCGTACGCGACCAGGGGCTGCGCCACCAGCTTCAGGCCCACCAGGACCTGCCGCTCGGCGCGGCCCTCGGCGTCCGGCCGGACCCGCGCGTGCAGCGACATGCCGAGCGCGAAGAGCGCGGCCGGCACCGCCGCCCCGCCCAGCAGGTGCAGCGGGTCGACCACCACCGCCGGCAGCGGCCGGCCGAGCAGGGCCACCAGCAGGCCGCCGCCCGAGGCCGCCACCACCGGATTGCGCACCGGCAGCGAGAGCATCCGGCGCAGCGGGGTACGGGACCCCTCGGGCGTGCCGAGGTCGATCATCGTGAGGATCACCGGGGTCACCAGCAGCGTCTGGAACAGCGCCACCGGCACGACGAAGGAGGTGTCCTTCAGGACGTGCACCGCCACCGGGATGCCGAGGTTCGCCGAGTTCACGTACGCGGCGGCCATCGCCGCTATGGCCCGCTCGCCCGGCTTGCGGCGGAACACCCACCGGCCCAGCGCCAGCGCCACCGCGAACACCGCGGCCAGGCTCAGCGCGAAGACCAGCATCCCCGGCTGGACCAGGTCGCCGAGCCGGGACCGGGACATCGTCAGGAACAGCAGCGCGGGCATCGCGAAGGTGAAGGCGAACCGGGCCAGCACGTCCTGGGCGTGCGGGCCCAGGAGTCCGTACCGTCCCGCCAGCCAGCCGAGGGCGGTGACCACCCAGATCGGCAGGAACCCGCCCAGCACTACCGTCCCCGTCATGGCGACCAGTATCGATCAGTGCCCGGGGCGGCCCCGGGTCAGGGGGTGAACTCCTGCTCCAGGCTGTCGATCGCGCCATCCTTGCCGAGGTGGTACTTGAAGACCAGGCCCGCGTCGGGGTGCGCCTCCAGCCAGTCCAGCAGCTCCTGGACGCCGATCCGCTGGTTCTCGGTCGACTCGACGATCGGGTTCACCGCGGTGATGTACGCCGCCTGGTTCAGCGGCATGTCGATCTCGCGGCCCATCGGGGCGAAGGCCGCCCCGTCGGTGTTCGGGTCCGGGCAGTCCCAGTTGCCCAGGTGCACGATCAGGTTGAGCTCGCCGCCCTCGGGGGTGTAGCGCTCCACCGCGATCTCGTCCGGGGAGATCGGCATCTTGTGGTCGCAGTCGGGGGAGCCCGCCGGCTTGGGGGCCCCGGGTGCCTTCGTCGGCTTCGCGGACCCCTTCGCGCCGGAGCCGCTGCCGGGGGCGGCGGTGGCCGAGGGCCCGGACTTCGGCGTGGCCGCGGCGGTGGGTTCCGCGCCGGCGCCGGCCGGGGGCGTGCTGCTCGCGGTGGAGCCGGCCGGAGTGGCGACCGGACTCGGGGTGGCGCCGCCGACGACCTGGCCGGCCGCGTCCTGGCCCCCGCCGCCGCACGCGGTGAGCGCCAACGCCCCGCACAGCACCGCCGCAGCGATCCCGGATCTCCGCCCCGCGCTCCGCCTCATGGTCCCGCTCCCTGCCACTCTCCGTGAATGTGTCGGGCAGAACGTAGCGTGGCCGGATCCCGTCGGTGAACGGGCCCCGGGGCATCGTCACCGATCCGCGATCACGCTGTTGCAGAGCGCGGACCTTGTGCCTCGTCCGAGGGGGAGGCGACCAGGGGGAGGGCCTGCTCGGCCCAGATGGTCTTGCCGGTGGAGGTGTACCGGGTACCCCACTGCTGCGTCATGTGGGCGATCAGGAACAGGCCCCGGCCGCCCTCGTCCTCGCTGGAGGCCCGGCGCAGGTGCGGGGAGGTGTGCCCGGTGTCGGAGACCTCGCAGATCAGCGTCTGGTCCCGGATCAGCCGCAGTTGCACCGGGCCCGAGGCCGCGTACCGCACCGCGTTGGTGACCAGCTCGCTGACGATCAGCTCGGTGGTGAACCCCAGCTCGTCCAGGCCCCATTCGGCGATCTGCCGGGCCGCCGCCGCCCGGGCGTGCCCCACCGCCTCCGGATCGGCGGGCAGTTCCCAGACCGCGACCTGGTGATGGCCCAGGGTGTGGGTGCGGACCAGCAGCAGGGCCGCGTCGTCCTCCACCGGGTACGGCAGCAAGGTGGCCACCGCCTCGTCGCAGAGCTCGTCCAGCGGCCGGTGGTGGTCCGCCAACACGCCGCGCAAAGACTCCAGTTGCTCGTCCACATCCCGGTCCCGGCCCCGGATCAGGCCGTCGGTGAAGAGCGCCAGCACGCTGCCGCGGGGCAGCCGCACCTCCGCCGCCTCGAAGGGCAGCCCGCCCAGCCCCAGCGGGGGGCCGGCGGGCAGCTCCAGGAACGAGACGGTGCCCGAGGCCGGGTCCACCACCGCGGGCAGCGGATGCCCGGCCCGCGCCATCGAGCACATCCCGGACACCGGGTCGTACACCGCGTACAGGCAGGTCACCCCCAGCGCCTCGTCCTCGGGGACGCCCTCGCCCCCGACCGGGACCGCGGCCCCTTCGTCCGCCCCCTGGGCGACCAGGTCGTCCAGGCGGGACAGCAGCTCGTCCGGCGCCAGGTCCAGCCGGGCGAGCGCGCGGACGCTGGTGCGCAGCCGGCCCATGGTGGCCGCCGCCCGCAGTCCGTGGCCGACCACGTCGCCCACCACCAGGCCCACCCGCGTCCCGGACAGGGCGATCACGTCGAACCAGTCGCCGCCCACCCCCGCCGCCACGTCGGCCGGCAGGTAGCGGTACGCCAGGTCCACGGCGGTCAGCCGGGGCAGCAGCCGGGGCAGCAGGCTGCGCTGGAGCATCAGGGCCGCGCCGTGCTCCCGGGTGTACCGGCGGGCGTTGTCCACGCACACCGCGGCCCGCGCCACCAGCTCCTCGGCCACCGCCAACTCACCCGGTTCGAAGGGGTCGTTGCGGGTCACCCAGGCGAAGGTCACCACGCCCAGCGGCACCTCCTCCACGCGCAGCGGCACGGCCAGCAGCCGGGCCCCGCCGACGTGCTCGGGCACCGCGCGGCCGGTGGCCAGCGCCCGGGCCCCGGGGGTGTCCGGCGGGGCGCCGACCGGCCGCGGCCGGCCCGGCCCGTCCTGCTGCGCCTCGGTCAGCCGGACCAGCGGCCCCACCCCGTCGGCCACCGGCGCCGGCCGGTCGCCCTCCAGCACCGGGGCGAGCAGGTCGACGGTGACCGAGTCGGCGAACCGCGGTACCGCCACCTCCGCCAACTCCCGTGCGGTGCGCGCCATGTCGAGGCTGGTGCCGACCCGCCGGCCGGCCTCCACCAGCAGGTCGAGCCGCTGCTGGGCCAGGTACCGGTCGGTGATGTCCACCGACTCCTCGCAGACGCCGAGCGGCCGGCCCGCCGCGTCCTGGAGCCGGTAGTACGAGCAGGACCAGACCCGGTCCCGCTCCGGGTCGGAGGGGGCCCGCCCGCCGTAGTGCAGGTCGATGACGGGCCGGCCGGTCTCCAGCACCGCGCGCATCGTCTCCAGCAGGGTGTCCGGCCGCCCGGGGGTGAGCACCGTGCCGCGGTCGACCATCTCGTCGGGGCCCAGGCCGACGTACTGGGCCGGCCCCATCTCCTCGTTGAGCGCTTCGTTCGTCCACACCACCCGCAGCTCGGTGCCGTAGATCGCCAGTCCGATGGGGGACTGGGTGACCAGGCCGCGCAGCATCGACTGCAGTGCCTCCCAGCGCTCCGTCTCGCCCGCCTCGGCCATCGCGATCAACCGCGCGCCGGCGGACTCGGCGGTGGGGAGGGCGAGTTCGGAGTCCGCGGCGGTGCCGGCCGGTGGCGGTGGCAGCACGGTCAGCGGCAGCACGGCCAGGGCCACCCGGACCGGACGCCCGTCGAGGTGCCGCAGTACGACGGTACGGCGGCCGGGCCCGAGCAGGTCCGCCGTGCCGTCGTACGGAGGGACCGGGCGGCCCAGCACCGCGGCGGCCGGATACCCCAGCAGCGCCTCGGCGGCCGCGCTCCACCCGAGCACCCGGCCCCGCGCGTCCAGGACGGCGGTGGCCGCGCGCGCCAGGTCCAGCGGTCCACGGGGGTCGCGGCCGGGCTCCGGAGTGCTCATCGGCCGTCCCCACCCCCCTCGTCGCTCGTGGTGGGCCAGCGCGCGGCGAGCAGCAGCGCGATGTCGTCGGGCCGGTCGGCGGCCCGCCCGGCCTCCGCCACCAGCCGGTCGGCGGTGGTGGCCAGCGGCGCGGGTGCGGCCTCGTCGAGCACCCGGCGCAGCCGCTCGATGCCGTGGTCGATGTCCTCGCCGGCCTGCTCGACCAGCCCGTCCGTGTAGAGGGCGAGCACCGCGCCCGGCTCGAGCCGCAGCTCGGTGACGGGGTATCCGGCCGCGTCGTCCACCCCCAGCACCACCCCGCCGGCCAGGTCCAGCACCTCGGTGCCGCCGTCCGGGTGCCGCAGCAGCGGTGGCAGGTGGCCGGCCCGCACGGCCCGGGCCCGGCCGGTGGCCGGGTCGAGCAGGACGTAGCAGCAGCTCGCGAACTGGCCCGGGTCCAGGTCGATCAGCAGCCGGTTGGTGCCGCTCATCACGGCCGCCGGGTCCTGCCCGCTCAGCGAGAAGGCCCGTACCGCGCTGCGGAGTTGACCCATCGTCCCGGCCGCGTGCACGCCGTGGCCCTGGACGTCCCCGATGACCAGGGCGAGCAGTCCGCCCTCGGTCTCGACCACGTCGTACCAGTCGCCGCCCACGTCCATGCCCTGGGTGCCGGGCAGGTACCGGCCGGCCGTGTCCACCAGCGAGCGCACCGGCAGCCGGTGCGGCAGCAGGGCGTCCTGCAGGCCCCGGGCGAGGGCGGCCTCGGTGTCGTAGCGCTGGGCCCGCTGGAGCGCCTGGGCGATCAGCCCGGCGAGGGCCGTGAGGACCGTACGCTCCTCCGGGCTGAAGCCGCGGGGGGCGTCGAAGCCGAGGATGCAGGAGCCGACCGGCCGCCCCGAGGCGATCAGGGGGAGGAAGGCGCGGGCGCCGGTGTCGGAGTCGAGCGGGATGCCGGGGTAGGCCCGGGCCAGGTGCTCCATCGACTCGAAGAAGAGCGGCCGGCCGGTGGTCAGCGTCTCCACGCCCGGCAGCCGTGCGTCCAGGGTGACGCCGTCGAAGCGGTCCAGGAACCCCTGCGGGAAGCCGGCCTCCCAGGCGAGGTACAGATGGCGCTCGTTGAGCAGGTAGATGGCCAACTGGCCGCCGCCGAAGGCCGGCAGCAGCTCCTCGGTCACCACAACCGACACCTGACGTGCCGTCACCGCCTCGCTGAGCGCGATGGCCAGGGCCACCGGCCGGTACAGCGCCGAGGCGCGGTCGGCGGGCGAACCGAGTCCGCCCCCCGGCGCGGCCACCGAGCGGGGGGTGTACGCCGGGTGCTCCGCGGCCGACAGCAGCACGGTGACCCCGCCCGCGGCCGGGTGCAGGGAGACCGAGACCCACTCCTGCGGGCCGCTGCGGGCCAGGAAGTGCACCGGGTCGGGGGAGAGCAGCGCCGCCCGGAAGTAGTCCTCGTAGGCCGGCCGGCCGAACCACGGCAGCGCCTCCCACAACACCCGCCCCAACAGCTCCTCCCGCCCCCGGCGGAGCAGGCTGACGGCGCCGTCGTTGAGGTACGTGGTGCGGCCGAGCCGGTCCAGACAGAGCAGCGGCTGCCCCAACCGGTCGGTGGCCTCCCCGCCGAGCGGCCGGCGGCCGAGGTCGTAGAGGCGGCCGGTCAGGACGGGGGGCCCGGGGGCGCTCTGGGCGGGCCTTGGGGCGCCCGTCGTGGGCCCGGGAGAACTCTCCGCGGCCCCCGTGGCGCTCTCCGCGGGCCCGGGCCGGGGGCCGTACGTCAGCTCCAGGAGCCGCATGGCGCCGTCCGGGCCGCGGAGCCGGAGCCGGCGGGGCTCCGGGCCGGCCCCGGCGGGCGCCGGGCCCTCCTCCGGGCCGCCGGGCCCGCCCGGCTCCCGCAGCCGGCGGGCCAGCGCGTGCAGCCCGTAGACGTCCGCCGCGTCCCAGCCCGCCGTCAGGGCCTCGGGGGTGCCGGGGCGGCCGCCGAGCGCGGCCCGGAGCGCGTCGTCGGCGCGTACGGTGCCCTCGGCCGGGTCCCACTCGAAGGAGCCGAGCGGCGGGGGCGGGCCGAGCGGGGCGGGCAGCTGCACCTCCACCGGCTCCTCCTCCCAGCGGACCTCGCCGCCGTCGGCCGTCCACGCGTCCAGGGCCTCGGCCAGCCGGGCGGCGGCCCGGTGCAGCCGCCGGCGGTCGCCGTGGCCGACCGGGCCGCCGGGGCCGGCGGGCCGCAGCACCATCAGGACGCCGTACCGCCCGCCGCCGGACGCGCGGCCGGTGACCGGCTCGTACAGCGAACCGAAGGGGTAGGGCAGCCCGGCCATCAGCTGGGGGAAGCGGCGCATGGCCTCTTCGGGGTCGGCGAGGTAGACGGGCTGGCCGGTGCGGTGGGCTTCGGCGACGGGGAAGGGGCGGTTGACGTGCATCCGCCACCAGGGGGAGAACAGCGGGCCGGGCAGCCCGGCGAGCACGGCCAGCCGCAGCAGTCCGGCGGTCCCCGTGCGCAGGTACACGCCCCCGGCGTAGCCGCCCACGGACTCGATCGCGCCCACGACGGCATGGGCGAGCGCCAGGGCGAGTCCGTCCGGAGCTCGGCCGTTCACCCAGCCAGCATGTCCCCCCGCCGCCCCGCCCGCATCCCGGCCCCGCCCCTGCCTCGGCCCGGCCCCTCCGTCTGGCGTCCCCTTGTGGCTCCGGCCCCTCCGCCTGGCGGCCGCGTGTGCCGCGCGGCCCCTCTGCCTGGCGGCCGCCTGTGCCGTCCGGCTACTTCCGCCGCCCGGCCGCCGGGCCGCCCCTGCTGGCCTGCGACCCCTTGTGCGGTCCGGCCCCTCCGTCTGGCGGCCGCGTGTGCCTTCCGGCGCCTTGTGCCGTCCGGCTGCTTCCGCCGGCCGGGCGCCGCGCCCCCCCGCTGGACATCTCCAGCCCCGCCGGAGTGGTGGCACATCCAGCCTCGCCGGCGCTTGAGGCGCGGGGTCCGGGGCGGAGCCCCGGAGCCTGGGCGCCGCCCACCCTTTGCGTCCCGCGGGGGCGGGGGCCCGCATATCCAGCCTCGCCGGCGTTTGAGGCGACCGTCGCGGAGCGGCGGTACTGGGTCCGGGGCGGAGCCCCGAAACCTGGGCCCGGCCTTTGCGTCCGCCCGGGCGGGGACCCGCCCATCCAGCCCCGCCGGCGTTTGAGGCGCGGGGTCCGGGCCCGCGCCCGGCCGCTGCGCGGAGCCGGCCCCACCCCGCCCCTTCCCGAAACCGGTGGGC
>NZ_JBFBGK010000148.1:0-15709 GCF_040684615.1 Streptomyces sp. NPDC089919 | reverse complement strand
CTCCGCGCAGGTGCGCTCAAACGCCGGACGGGCTGGATTTCCAGCCCGTCCGGCGATTGAGGACCGGGTTCCGGGGCGGAGCCCCGCGCACCCGCGGCTATGCCACCGGGAGGCCGGGGGCGGGGAAGGCGGCGAGGAGGTCGGCGACCTCCAGGCGGACGGCGGCCAGGGCCGCCTCGTCGCCGGCCGCGGCGGCGGAGACCGCGCGCGAGATCCAGTCGGCCACGGCCGGCATGTGCTCCACCCCCAGCCCCCGCGAGGTCAGCGACGGCGTTCCGATCCGGATCCCCGACGGATCGAACGGCTTGCGCGGATCGAACGGCACCGTGTTGTAGTTCACGACGATCCCCGCCCGGTCCAGCGCCTTGGCCGCGATCTTGCCCGACACGTCCTTGCCGGTCAGGTCCGCCAGGATCAGGTGGTTGTCGGTACCGCCGGAGACCAGGTCGAAGCCCCGCTCCAGCAGCGCCGCCGCCAGCGCCTTCGCGTTGGCCACCACCTGGTGGGCGTACGAGGTGAAGGAGACCTGGGAGGCCTCCAGCAGCGCCACCGCGATCCCGGCGGTGGTCTGGTTGTGCGGGCCGCCCTGGAGGCCCGGGAAGACGGCCTTGTCGAGGGCCTTGGCATGCTCCTCGCGGCACATCAGCATCGCGCCGCGCGGACCGCGCAGGGTCTTGTGGGTGGTGGTGGACACCACGTCGACGTGCGGCACCGGCGAGGGGTGCGCGCCGCCCGCGATCAGGCCGGCGATGTGCGCCACGTCCGCGACCAGCACCGCGCCGGCCTCCTGCGCGATCTCGGCGAAGGCGGCGAAGTCGATGGTCCGGGGCAGCGCGGTGCCGCCGCAGAAGATGACCTTGGGGCGCTCCTTGAGGGCCAGGTCGCGGACCTCGTCGAAGTCGATCAGGCCGGTGTCGGCGCGGACGCCGTACTGCACGCCCCGGAACCACGAGCCGGTCGCCGAGACGCCCCAGCCGTGGGTGAGGTGCCCGCCCATCGGCAGGGCCATGCCCATGACGGTGTCGCCGGGCTGCGCGAAGGCCAGGTAGACGGCGAGGTTGGCGGGCGAGCCGGAGTACGGCTGGACGTTGGCGTGGTCCACTCCGAAGAGGGCCTTGGCGCGGGAGACCGCCAGCGCCTCGATCCGGTCGATGTTCTGCTGGCCCTCGTAGTAGCGGCGGCCCGGGTAGCCCTCGCTGTACTTGTTCTGCAGGACGGTGCCGGAGGCCTCCAGCACGGCGGCGGAGACGTAGTTCTCGCTGGGGATCAGTCGCAGGGTGTCCGCCTGCAGCCGCTCCTCGGCACCGATCAGCGCGGCGAGGTCGGGGTCGGCGGCGGACAGGGCGGGGTGGCGCACGCTCATGGCGCATCCTCCGGGGGTCGATGGTCTTCGTCCCCGCGGCGGCCCAGGCGAGCGGCCCGCTGATGCGGTCGTGCGCACACGGCTCCCCCGGAGTTCGTTCTCCGTACGCCAGTCGCCGTGCGTGCCTCCACCCTAACGGGCGCGCCGCGCCGCCAGGTTTCCCGGTCCGGCATCCGAGCGACGATAGAAAGGGGCGCCACCCTCGCGCCCCCCGTCGCCCGACGAACGGAGACCCCGTGTCGAGAACCGCAGACGCCATCCGCTCCGCCGAGTTGCACAGCGCGCACAACTACCATCCGCTGCCCGTGGTCGTCGCGACCGCGGAGGGCGCCTGGCTCACCGACGTCGAGGGCCGGCGCTACCTCGACATGCTGGCCGGCTACTCCGCCCTCAACTTCGGCCACGGCAACCGGCGTCTGCTGGACGCGGCCCGGGCACAGCTGGAACGGGTCACCCTCACCTCGCGGGCCTTCCACCACGACCGGTTCGCCGACTTCTGCACCGAGCTGGCCGCACTCTGCGGCAAGGACATGGTGCTGCCGATGAACACCGGCGCGGAGGCGGTCGAGACCGCCGTGAAGACCGCCCGCAAGTGGGGTTACGAGGTCAAGGGCGTGCCGGACGGCCACGCCAAGATCGTGGTGGCGGCGAACAACTTCCACGGCCGGACGACCACCATCGTCAGCTTCTCCACCGACCACGAGGCCCGGGACCACTACGGCCCCTACACCCCGGGCTTCGAGATCGTCCCGTACGGCGACCTGACCGCCCTGGAGGCGGCCGTCACCGAGAACACCGTCGCGGTGCTGATCGAGCCGATCCAGGGCGAGGCGGGCGTGCTGGTGCCGCCGCCGGGCTACCTGCCGGGCGTGCGCGCGCTGACCCGCGAGCGGAACGTCCTCTTCATCGCGGACGAGATCCAGTCCGGCCTGGGCCGCACCGGCAAGACCTTCGCCTGCGAGCACGAGGGCGTGGTGCCGGACGTCTACGTCCTCGGCAAGGCGCTCGGCGGCGGCGTGGTGCCGGTCTCCGCGGTGGTCGCGGACCGGGACGTCCTCGGCGTCTTCAAGCCCGGCGAGCACGGCTCCACCTTCGGCGGCAACCCGCTGGCCTGCGCGGTGGGCCTGGAGGTGATCGCGATGCTGCGGACCGGCGAGTACCAGCAGCGCGCCGCCGAGCTCGGCGACCACCTGCACCGCGAGCTGAACCTGCTCACCGGCGGCGGCGCGGTGACCGCGGTCCGCGGCCGGGGCCTGTGGGCCGGCGTGGACATCGCCCCCGAGCACGGCACCGGCCGCGAGGTCTCCGAGCGCCTGATGGCCCTGGGTGTGCTGGTCAAGGACACCCACGGCGCCACCATCCGCATCGCCCCGCCCCTGGTCATCGCCAAGGAGGACCTGGACTGGGCCCTGGACCAGCTGCGCTCGGTACTGGCGCAGGACTGACGCGAGTCCGCCGCTCCGCGCGGGCGCGGAGCGGCGGGCGGTCAGACCACGATGTGCGGCACGAACCTCGCGTACTCGTCGGTCACCGGGCCCGCGGACTCCCGGATGCCCAGGCCGGCGGCCTCGTCCTCGACGACCCAGGCGCCCAGGACCGTGCGGTTGCCGTCGAAGTCGGGCAGCGGGGCGAGGGCCTGGTAGACGCACTCCTCGTCCTCGCGGACGGCCGGCGCCTCGCCCGCCGGGTGCAGGGTGACCCCCGCGCCCTCCCGGCCCAGCAGCGGCTTGGCGGCCCAGCCCGTCGTACCGGCCAGCTCGCGCGGCCCGTCGAGGTAGGCGGGCAGCAGGTTGGGGTGGCCCGGGTTCAGCTCCCACAGGATCGCCAGCAGCGCCTTGTTGGAGAGCAGCATCTTCCAGGCCGGCTCGATCCAGCAGGTCGCGCCCGAACCGCCGCCGTTGTCGAGGGTGTCCAGCACGTGCGGGCCGAACTCGTCGGTGGCCAGCCACTCCCAGGGGTAGAGCTTGAAGCAGCTGCGGATGAAGCGCAGCCGCTCGTCGACGAACCGGCCGGCCAGCGCGTCCCAGCCGATCCGCTCCACGGACAGCGCCTCCGTCTCGAGGCCCGCCTGCTCCGCGGTCTCCCGCAGGTAGGCGACGGTCATCAGGTCCTCGCCGAGCTCGTCGTCCTCGGAGTGGGCGAAGTGCACCGGACCGGGCGGCAGCAGCGGGGCCTGCCGGCGCCAGGCCGCGACCAGCCGCTCGTGCAGCGAGTTCCACTGGTCGGCGCCGGGGAAGCGGTCCTCCATCCAGAACCATTGCGGACCGGCCGCCTCCACCAGGGAGGTGGGGGTGTCGGCGTTGTACTCCAGCATCACCGCCGGACCGGAGCCGTCGTAGCGCAGGTCGAAGCGGCCGTAGAGGGAGGGGAGTTCGGCCCGCCGCCGCCAGGACTCGGTGATCCGCTCGCGCAGCCGCGGGTCGTGGATGCCGAGGTCGGCGAACCGGTCCGCGTCGACGATGTGCCCGGCCGCGGCCAGGGACAGGGCGTGCAGCTCCTCGACCGTCTCCTCCAGCGCCTCGACCTCGGGCAGGCTGAAGGAGTAGTAGGCGCTCTCGTCCCAGTACGGGCGCAGGCTCCCGTCGGGGTAGCGGGTCAGCGGGTAGACGAGTCCCTGCTCCTCGACGGTCCGCTGCCAGTCGGGGCGGGGGGTGGTGCGGTGGCGTTCCACGGCGGCTCCTGGGCGTCCTGAAGAGTCCGGTCAGCCGCCCTTGGAGCCCGAGCCGGACTTGCCGAAGCCGCCGCGCTTGACGGCGGACTTGTCGAAGCCGCCGCCGGAGAGCTTGCCGTTCTTGCCGACGCTGCCGCCGTAGTAGTACGAGCCCCGGCCGCCGCTCTTGCACTCCGACCTCGGCAGCTTCTCGAGCGTGACGCGGTCGGCGCAGCGCTTGTCCGGGTCCGAGCCGCAGGCGACGAGCGTCGCCGCGAGCATGCCCATGCCGCCGAGCACGACGGCGCCGGAGCGCAGTCTGCGGCTGCTCCGCTGATCCATGACGGTCCCCCTTCGGGCCGCACGGCGCCCCCCTGGGTGCCGTGCCTGCCGACAGAGTAGAACCAGCCGGGGCAGGGGCGGAATCCGGCCTGCAGCGTGAGATCCGGCCGGTGGCGGGGCGGCTGGATTACAGTCCTTTTCGTGCTGATCGGGATGGTATGCGCGCTCGCTGCGGCGGTCTGCTTCGGCACCGCCTCGGTCCTCCAGGCCGTGGCGGCCCGCTCCACCGCCCCGGGTACCGGCTCGGGGGTGGACCCGGCGCTGCTGGTGCGCGCCCTGCGGCAGTGGCGGTACCTGGCCGGGCTGGGGCTGGACGGGCTGGGCTTCGTCTTCCAGATCATCGCGCTGCGGTCGGTGCCGATCTACGCGGTGGGCGCGGCGCTGGCCGCGAGCCTGGCCGTGACGGCCGTGGTGGCCGCGCGGCTGATGCGGGTCCGGCTGACCGGGACGGAGTGGGCGGCGGTCGCGGTGGTGTGCGCGGGGCTGGCCATGCTGGCGCTGTCCTCGGGGCCCGAGGGCGACCGGCCCGGCACCGACGCCCTCAAGTGGACGCTGCTCGGCGTGGCCGGCGCGGTCCTGCTGCTGGGCGCGGCGGCCGGCCGGCTGCCGGGCCGGGCCCGCGCCCTGGTCCTGGGCCTGGCCTCGGGCACCGGCTTCGGGGTGGTGGAGGTGGCGGTCCGGCTGATCGACGGGTGGACCCTGGCCAACCCGGCCCTGTACGCCCTGCTGCTGGGCGGCGGAGCCGCCTTCCTGCTGCTCACCTCGGCCCTGCAACGCGGCTCGGTCACCACCGCCACGGCCGGCATGGTCCTCGGCGAGACGATCGGCCCCGCCCTGGTCGGCGTCCTCTGCCTCGGCGACCACCCCCGCGAAGGCCTGACCTGGCTGGCCGTCCTCGGCTTCGCGGTGGCGGTGGCGGGGGCACTGGCGCTGGCGCGGTTCGGGGAGCCGCCGGAGGTCGGAGCGGGGTGAGGGGCCTGCTTGGCGGGTGGCTTGGGCCCGTTCCCGGCGGGTGGTCGTGGTGTGTGGGGCCCCTCGCCCCTTGACGGGGGGTGGGCCTGCAGGCCCTGCGGCAGGCCCACCCCTGGGACTTCGCGGCTTCGCCGTCGCCTGCGGCGATCCCAGGCCCGGGCCTGCCTCCGGACCAGCCTGCCACACCCCGTAAAGGGGCTACCCCACACACCACGACCACCCGGAGCAACGCCAGACGGTACGCCGATCCAGCCCCGCCGAAGCCCCCTCAAGCCCCCGGCTCAAACGCCTCCAGCGCCGCTGTCTGGATCTCCTGTTGGCGGGGCCAGTCGGTGGCGGGGGCCGCTACCAGGACCGCGTACATGCGGCCGTCGGGGGCGGTCAGGACGCGTTCGATGCCGCGGCGGCGGCTGCCGGTCTCCGCGCTGTCGTACTCGTACGTGAGCTCCGCCGAGCCGCTGCCGATGTCGGTGATGCCGATCTGCCGGTAGCCCGGGTTGCCCGAGAGGCCGTCCGAGGCGCCCTGGACCGCCTGCCGGGCCGTCATTCCCGGTTCGTCCACGCGGAAGACCTGGACCAGCGAGGCCCGGTCGGCCGAGCGGTAGAAGACGCCGGTCTTCTGCTCCTCGCGCTGCCAGCCCTCCGGCACGGCGATCCGGAAGCCGGCCGCGTCGTCCACCACCGTGTAGCCCGCGGGGGCGGAGGCCGACGCGGAGGCCGAGGGCGAGGGCGAGTCCGAGGGACTGCCGGAGCCCTCGCCGTCGGACTGGTCCGAGACGTCCGCCGAGGGCCCGGAGGCGGGCGGTGCGGACAGGGAACCGGTCGCCTTCGGGGCGGGTGCGTCGCCGCGCTGGACGAACCACACCACCCCGGCGCCGGCCACCAGGGCCGCCACCGCGACCCCCGCGGTGAGCGGGGTCAGCCAGCCGCCCCGGCGCGCGGGCCGGGGCGGGGGCGGCGGCGTGCCCCCGTCGGGGCCCGGCCCGTACCCGGGCGGCCCCGGCGGGTACGCCGGCAGCCCCGCCGTCGCCCCGGGCGCGGGCCCGAAGCCACCCGGCTGCCCGGGGACGTACCCGGCCGGCGCGGCGGGGGCGTACCCGGTCGGCGGCTCCGCAGGGGCGTACCCGTCCGCGGGCGCGGGGGCGTACCCGTCCGCGGGCGTGGCCGCGTAGCCGTCCGCGGGCGTGGGCGCGTCCCCGGCCGCAGTCGAGGGCGCGTACCCGGCCGGCGGCGCCGGGACGTGGCCGGGCGGGGGTGTGGCCCCGGACGCGGGCCCGGGCGCGGCGGCCGGCGCGGGGGCCGGCTCGCCGGGCGCGCCCTCGGACGCGGGCTCCCGGTCCGGCACGGGACCCGCGCCGGGCCCGCCGGGGCCGGGCGGGCCGAACTCCCAGCTCTGGGTCTGGGGGTTCCAGCGCGGAGCGCTCTTCGGCACGCCTCAGCCTCCCAGCAGCTGGGCGAGGGCCGTGGTCACCGCCGCGCCCGAGGCCAGCAGGTCCAGCACCGGGCCGGCGCCGGTCAGCGCCTCCCGCAGCCGTACCAGCCGGCTCTCCTGCACCGGCTCGGCGGAGGCCAGTTCGTCCTCCGCCCCGGCGAGCTCCGCGTCCAGCGCCGCGGTCTGCTCGCTGGGCCGCAGCCGTTCCAGGTCCGCGCGCAGCTCCCGGACCGCGCGCAGCAGCTCCGCCTGCGCCGGGTCCGCCGCCGCGGCGGAGCCGTAGTTGTTCACGTTGTGGGCCGTGCCGCCCTGACCGAAGTTGACGGCGCTGCCCGAGATCGACCCGATCCGGAACGAGCCCTGCTCGTCACTGCTTGCCACCACTGCTCCCCTTGGACTTGCCCTTGGCGTCGTTCGCCACCGTCGCACTGCCCTGGGCGCCGAAGTTCACCGCACTGTCGTGGACCTCCTCGACGTACGTGGCGCCCGCGCCCAGGTTGACGATCTTCTGCTCGAACTCGCCCGTCTGCCAACCCGCTTCGTACAGCGCCAGTTTGACGCCGCCCGTCACCCGGTCCTGGATGGTCTTCAGATAGCGGACCACGTCCATGTCCTGGAAGAGCGAGGAGTCGAGGTCGCTGGCCAGCTCCCGGACCGCCTCCTTGGGGCCGGCCGGCCGCGCGCCGGCGTGCCCCTCGGTCAGCACCTGCCACAGGCTCACCACACCCCGGCCGAGCGAGGCCAGGGCCGAGGTGAGCGAGCGCGGGGCGTGCATGACGGCCCAGGCGACCTTGCCGAAGCGGTTGTTGTTCCGGTAGCGCTGGGCGATCGCGTCCGCCTCCTGGTACACCTCGCGCACCGGCATCAGGACGTGCGGGGCCACCTCCAGCATCAGCATCCCGCCCTGGGTGTGCACCCGGACGAAGATGGTGATGACCACGTCCTCGTCCCAGCCGCCCACCCGGATCCGCAGGAAGTGCCGGCGCTTCTCGCCTCCCTCCTCGATCGCCTGGGCCCGGTGGTCCTGGAAGTCGTCCGGCTCGCAGGGGACTTCGTAGCGGTCCCGCAGCCCGGTCACCGGCAGGAAGACGCACTCGTCCACCACCAGCTCGCGCAGCCGGTCCAGGACGGCGGCGGCGGTCTGCGGGCTGCTGCGCGGCGAGGGCACCCGCAGCGCCTCGACCAGCGGCACCACCCGCCGCAGCACCTGTTCGTTGCCCAGCGGCTCGGGCGCGCGGGAGCCGAGGTCGGTGCGCGGGCGCAGCTCGACGGAGAGGTGCCAGACCTTGAAGGGCAGCCCGGCCCCGCAGAAGGGCTTGGCCGTCCCGTACATGACCAGCTGGGAGGCCTGCTCGTCGCGGATGAACTGCTGGACCCGGGAGAAGCGCAGGCCAGCGGCCTTCTCGGCGGGGTCGTTCGCCAGGTCGGGATAGCGGGTCGGGGAGAGCTCGGCGGCCATCATCCGGGCGAACTGGCCGCGCTGGAGCAGGGCGAGCACCACCAGCACGGCGAAGAAGAACAGCACGCCGTACGAGGACTCCAGGCCGGAGTGGCTGATGCGGCTGTACCACTCGAAGGCGTACTTCTCCGGCAGCAGGTGGTGCTGGATGTCGATGAACCGGTCGAGGTCCCAGAACAGCTCGACGAGGGAGTTGTCGGCGCGCTCGGGGTGACCCTCCACCCAGGCGCCCACCAGCAGCCCGATCAGGGTCGCGACCATCAGCAGCCGGGCGTAGAAGCGGATCAGCGAGGCGAGGAACCGCATCCCGACGGAACCGGCCTTGAGCGGGCGGGTGATGCCGGCCGCCAGGCTCAGCAGCACGCAGGGCAGCAGCAGCGAGAGCGGGAAGAGCCCGCCGGTCAGCTTCCACGCCAGGGCCCAGGTGAGGAGCACCCCGACGGCCCAGCCCAGTTCGGTGCGTCTGGCGCGCAGGGCGTGCGCCAGCACCCGGGCGGCGTCCATGCCGTAGCTGGGTGCGGCCACCCGCTCCTCGTGGACGTAGAGCTCGTCGATGACCTGGTTGCGGAAGGCGGGGTCGAGGTAGACCCCCGCGCATAAGAGCCGGCCCACCTCGCTGGCCCACGGGGCGACCGGGGGCTTGCCGAGCAGCCGGGCGTCCGGAGGCGGGCCTGCGGGCTGCTGCGGGACTGTGGTCTGAGTCACTCCGAGGACTCTAGGTTCCGGCGCGTTACAGCCAACAGCTCCAAACACGCCAAACGCCCCGGCGAGGTTTGCCGGGGCGTTTCGCGTGATCGTACGACCGGTCCGATCCGGCCTCGACGGCCGGACCGGAGCGGTGTTCAGATCATCAGATCAGGCCGAGCTCGCGGACTGCGTCGCGCTCCTCCGACAGCTCCTTGACGGAGGCGTCGATGCGGGCGCGGGAGAACTCGCTGATGTCCAGGCCCTGGACGATCTCGTACGTGCCGTCGGTGCAGGTGACGGGGAAGGAGGAGATCAGGCCCTCCGGGACGCCGTACGAGCCGTCCGACGGGATGCCCATGGAGGTCCAGTCGCCGGCGGCGGTGCCGTTGACCCAGGTGTGGACGTGGTCGATGGCGGCGTTGGCGGCCGAGGCGGCCGAGGAGGCGCCCCGGGCGTCGATGATCG
Source organism: Streptomyces sp. NPDC089919 (assembly GCF_040684615.1). NCBI lineage: Bacteria > Bacillati > Actinomycetota > Actinomycetes > Kitasatosporales > Streptomycetaceae > Streptomyces > Streptomyces sp. NPDC089919. Next base: position 6,339 of record NZ_JBFBGK010000148.1, on the reverse strand, counting down.
CGGCGCCGCGCTTGGCGACGGTCGGGATGAAGGTGTCGGCCAGCCACGCCTGGTCGTTCACGACCTCAGCGGCGTTCTTGCCGGCGATCTCCGCGTGGAAGATGTCCGGGTACTGGGTGGCGGAGTGGTTGCCCCAGATCGTCAGGCGCTTGATGTCGGTGACGTCCGAGCCGGTCTTCTGGGCCAGCTGCGTCAGCGCGCGGTTGTGGTCCAGGCGGGTCATCGCGGTGAAGCGCTCGGCCGGCACGTCCGGGGCGGACGACTGGGCGATCAGGGCGTTGGTGTTGGCCGGGTTGCCGACGACCAGGACCTTGATGTCGTCCGCGGCGTGGGCGTTGATGGCCTGGCCCTGCGGCTTGAAGATGCCGCCGTTGGCGGCGAGCAGGTCGCCGCGCTCCATGCCCGCGGTGCGCGGACGGGCGCCGACCAGCAGCGCGACGTTGGTGCCCTCGAAGCCCTTGTTCGGGTCGTCGAAGATGTCGATGCCCTTGAGGAGCGGGAAGGCGCAGTCGTCGAGCTCCATCGCGGTGCCCTCGGCGGCCTTCATGCCCTGCGGGATCTCGAGGAGTCGGAGCTTGACCGGCACGTCCGCGCCGAGCAGGTGACCGGAGGCGATGCGGAAGAGCAGCGCGTAGCCGATCTGGCCGGCGGCGCCGGTGACGGTGACATTCACGGGAGTGCGGGTCATGGCCTTCTCCGTTAGACAGCTGGCGGTGGGGCGTCGTCGCCCCGGGTGCTGGGGACGCCGCTTCGCTGAATCTTGATGTGAAGAGACATCCGCGGTCAGGCTATCCGACCCAGGGGGGCGCGAACCCCCGGCCCCGTGTGGTTCACCGCACACAGGTCGGGGGTTCGAAGGGACGACCGACGTCCGACCGTGGATCGGAAGATCCAACCGGCCGGTCCGGCGCCGGACCAGGGGGCCGGACGGCCGGAACCGATCGATCAGATGGCCGGATGGAACCGGGTCCGCCGGGCCCGGCGGCGGGCGCCCGGCTCAGCGGACCGTGAACCGTACGGCGTTCTCCAGGAACGGCAGGTGCACCCACGGCTTCGGCTCCGCCACCAGCGCCAGCAGCGTGATGGCCACGCCCAGCAGGCCGTACGTGACCATGTCCGTGAAGCGGGACCGGACGGCCAGCATGCCCACCGAGGGCAGCACCCGCCGCAGCACCGCCGCCGCGATCAGCGCCACCCCGATGATCAGGCAGCCGACCCGGAAGTGGTCGAGCGCGGTGATCAGCAGGCCGAGGGCGGTGGCCCCGAGCACGCTGAGCATCGGCCACTGCCGGGCCGGCGCCGGGGCGTCCCGGGGCGCCGCCCGGCCGCCGCCCTCGGGGCGCGCGGTGTCGCGGGTGACCTGCGGGAAGCGCCGGGACTGCGGCGGGCCGCCGTCCGCCGGCTCCGGGCCGCTCCGCTCGGCCGGCATCGCGCTCACCCCTGGTCCTGCTCGGCCTGCTCGACGGCGGCGCGCTCGGCGGCCACGACGTCCCCGGCGGCCCGCTCCGCGGCAGCCCGGGCGGCGGCCGTCAGCTCGGCCGCCTCGACCACGTTGACCAGCAGCTGGGCGCGGGTCATCGGGCCCACGCCGCCCGGGTTCGGGGAGAGCCAGCCGGCCACCTCGGCCACGCCCGGGTGCACGTCCCCGACGATCTTGCCGTTCTCGTCCCGGCTGACGCCGACGTCCAGCACGGCCGCGCCCGGCTTGATGTCCTCGGGCTTGACCAGGTGCGGCACCCCGGCCGCCGCGACCACGATGTCCGCCTGGCGCAGCTGCGCCGACAGGTCGCGGGTGCCGGTGTGGCAGAGGGTGACCGTGGAGTTCTCCGACTTGCGGGTGAGCAGCAGGCCGATGGACCGGCCGACGGTGACGCCCCGCCCGACGACGGCCACGTGGGCGCCGTTCAGCTCGACGCCGTGGTGGCGCAGCAACTGCACGATGCCGAAGGGGGTGCAGGGCAGCGGGCCCGGCTCGCCCAGCACCAGCCGGCCGAGGTTGACCGGGTGCAGGCCGTCCGCGTCCTTGGCCGGGTCCATCAGCTCCAACACGCGGTTGGTGTCGATGCCCTTGGGGAGCGGGAGTTGCACGATGTAGCCGGTGCAGGCCGGGTCCTCGTTCAGCTCGAGGACGACCGCCTCGATGTCCGCCTGCGTGGCGGTGGCGGGCAGTTCGCGCTGGATCGAGCCGATGCCGACCTCGGCGCAGTCCCGGTGCTTGCCGTTGACGTACCACCGGCTGCCCGGGTCGTCGCCGACGAGGAGGGTCCCCAGGCCGGGGGTGATGCCCCGCTCCTTGAGGGCCGCCACGCGGGCGGCCAGTTCGGACTTGACTGCGGCGGCGGTGGCCTTGCCATCGAGAATCTGGGCGCTCATGGAGCCATCCTCCCGCAGGGACCCGCCCCGGTTCCACTTCCGGTGCCCGGGGTGCCCGGCGGGTGCACAGCGGCGGGAGAGGTTGCGGAGGATGTCCCGCTTAAGCAACAGCTAAGACCCGCGACTGGACAACCACCTGTGGATCCCTCCACGATGGCCGGAAAAGTAGTGCCGCGGGCAGTGCCGGGGGGCGGACCGCTCAGTTCGTATCAGTTCCTCCGCCGCATGCCGTGCGTCCCCGCACTTCCATCGGAGGAACACCACAAGATGAGCTTCGGCGACCCGAACAACCCGTACGGGCAGCAGCCCCAGCAGCCGCCGCAGGGCCAGCCCGGCTACGGCTACCCGCAGCAGGCCCCGCAGGGCGTCCCGCCGCAGGCCGGCTACGGCTACCCGCAGCAGCCGCCGTACGGCGCGGTGCCTCCGCAGGCCCCCGGCACGCTTCAGGCCAACAGCGGCTACATCACCGTCCCGGGCCTGGGCACCGTCCAGCTCCCGACCATGGGCCGCCGCCTCGGCGCGCGCCTCATCGACGGCGTGGCGATCGGCGTCCTGTACGCCGTCTTCAGCGCGATCGGCATCGCCGGCATCTTCGGCGCCTCCAAGTCGATCGACGACTGCTCCGGCATGGACTACATGTCCTCCGAGTACTCGCAGTGCGTCAACGACGCCAACGAGGCCGCCGGCGGCATCATCATGACCTTCCTCGGCATCATGCTGCTGTTCTTCCTCATCACGCTGCTCTACGAGTGGCTGATGATCTCCTTCCTCGGCGCCACCCTCGGCAAGATGGCCCTCGGCCTGAAGGTCGTCCGGGAGAACACCGGTCAGGCCCCGGGCCTGGGCGGCGGTTTCATCCGCTGGATCATCCCGATCGTCGGCGCGTTCCTCTGCTACATCGGCGCCGTCCTGGTCTACCTGTCCCCGTTCTTCGACAACTCGGGCAAGCTCCAGGGCTGGCACGACCGTGCCGCGGGCACGCTGGTCGTCAAGATCAAGTAACCGCAGCCCACACGCGCGAAGGCCGCGTCCCGCAGTGCGGGGCGCGGCCTTCGCGTGTGCCGGGGGTGCGGGTCAGTGGAAGAAGTGGCGGGTGCCGGTGAGGTACATCGTCACGCCGGCCTTCTTCGCGGCCTCGACGACCTGCTCGTCACGGACCGAACCGCCCGGCTGCACCACGGCCTTGATGCCGGCCGCGGTCAGGATCTCCAGCCCGTCCGGGAAGGGGAAGAAGGCGTCCGAGGCGGCGTACGCGCCGCGCGCCCGCTCCTCGCCGGCCCGCTCGACCGCGAGCTTGGCGGAGTCGACGCGGTTGACCTGGCCCATGCCGACGCCGACCGAGGCACCGTCCTTGGCCAGCAGGATCGCGTTGGACTTGACGGCCCGGCAGGCCTTCCAGGCGAAGGCCAGCTCGGCCAGCTCCGCCGGGGACAGCGCGTCACCGGTGGCCAGGGTCCAGTTCGCCGGGTCGTCGCCGTCGGCCTGGAGCCGGTCGGTGACCTGGAGCAGCGCGCCGCCGTCGATCGTCTTGACCTCGACCGGGTTGGCGGGGGCACCCTCGGCCTTCAGCACGCGGATGTTCTTCTTGCGGGCCAGCACCTCGACCGCGCCGTCCTCGTACGCCGGGGCGACGATGACCTCGGTGAAGATCTCGGCGACCTGCTCGGCCAGCTCGACGGTCACCGGGCGGTTGACCGCGATGACGCCGCCGAAGGCGGAGAGCGGGTCGCAGGCGTGCGCCTTGCGGTGCGCCTCGGCGACGTCGGCGCCGGTCGCGATGCCGCACGGGTTGGCGTGCTTGATGATCGCGACGCAGGGCTCGGCGTGGTCGTACGCGGCCCGGCGCGCGGCGTCGGTGTCCGTGTAGTTGTTGTACGACATCTCCTTGCCGTGCAGCTGCTCGGCCTCGGCCAGGCCGCCCGTGCCGTCGACGTAGAGCGCGGCGCCCTGGTGCGGGTTCTCGCCGTAGCGCAGCACGTTCTCGCGCGTGTAGGTGGCGCCGAGGAAGTCGGGCAGACCCGAGTCGTCCGCGGCGGCGTAGTCGGCGGCGAACCAGGAGGCCACGGCCACGTCGTAGGCGGCGGTGTGCTGGAAGGCCTCCGCGGCCAGCCGCTTGCGGGCGGTCAGGTCGAAGCCGCCGTCGCGGACGGCCCCGAGCAGGTCGGCGTAGCGCGCGGGGCTGGTGACCACGGCGACCGAGGGGTGGTTCTTGGCGGCGGCGCGGACCATGGAGGGGCCGCCGATGTCGATCTGCTCCACGCACTCGTCCGGGGTGGCGCCGGAGGCGACGGTCTCCTTGAACGGGTACAGGTTGACGATCACCAGGTCGAACGGCTCGACGCCGAGCTCGGCCAGCTGCCGCTGGTGGTCCTCCAGGCGCAGGTCGGCGAGGATGCCGGCGTGCACGCGCGGGTGCAGGGTCTTGACGCGGCCGTCCAGGCACTCGGGGAAGCCGGTCAGCTCCTCGACCTTGGTGACCGGCACGCCCGCGGCGGCGATCTTGGAGGCGGTGGAACCGGTGGAGACCAGCGTGACGCCCGCCTCGTGCAGCCCGCGGGCCAGCTCCTCCAGGCCCGTCTTGTCGTAGACGCTGACGAGCGCGCGGCGGATGGGCCGCTTCGACTGCGTGCTTGCGGCGGTCACTTCGGCGGTCACTGGATCGTTACCTTTCGTCCCTCAATGCGGTAGCCGTTGCGGGCAAGGCGCCCCACGACGTCGACGAGCAGCCTGCGCTCGACTTCCTTGATGCGCTCATGGAGCGCGGCCTCATCGTCCTGGTCCTCGATCTCCACCACACCCTGGGCGATGATCGGACCGGTGTCCACGCCGTCGTCCACGAAATGGACCGTGCAGCCGGTGACCCGGGCGCCGTAGGCGAGCGCGTCGCGCACGCCGTGCGCGCCGGGGAAGGCCGGCAGCAGGGCGGGGTGGGTGTTGACGAAGCGTCCGCCGAAGCCCGCCAGGAACTCCTTGCCGACGATCTTCATGAACCCCGCCGAGACGACCAGGTCGGGGCGGTGCGCGGCGGTGGCGGCAGCCAGGGCGGCGTCCCACTCCTCGCGGGTCGCGTGGTCCTGGACCCGGCACACGAAGGTGGGGATGCCGGCGCGCTCCGCGCGCTCCAGACCGGCGATACCGGTGCGGTCCGCGCCGACGGCCACCACCTCGGCGCCGTACCCCTCCGGGTCGGCTGCGATGGCGTCGAGCAGGGCCTGGAGGTTGGTGCCGGAACCGGAGACCAGCACGACCAGGCGGGAGGCGGCCATGTGAGGCCCTTTCTCGCGGGGCTGCGTTGTGTCGTGCGCGGGGCGGGGGCGGTTGACCCGCACGCCCACGCGCTCTTGTGCGATCGCACGAAAAGGTGGGGGCCCGATATACGGGGAACCATACGAAGCGACCGACCGCCTGCAACGATACCGGCACACCGGACGGCCCCCGAGGGACGGGGTGACGGCCGGGCGGTAGCGTCTGGACCACAGCCGTCAGGCGCCCGACCACCCCAGGGGAAGAAACGCACCCGATGCCGGACCCGAACCAGTCCTCCTCGACTCAGCCGTCCGCGCCGGAAGGCGACGACAACCCCTTCGCCGCCCCGCCCGAGGGCCGCCCCGACCAGCCCTGGCGGCCCCGGCGGCCGGACGGCGGGTCCGGCGACCCGGACGGGACGGGCGGGCCGGGAGCCGGCGGCCCCGGATCGGGCGACCCTTCGGGCGGGCCGGGTTCCGGGACCGGGGGCTGGTCCGGGCAGGGGCCCGGGCACCAGGGGCCGGACAGCCGGTGGTCGGGCTACGGGCCCGGGCAGGGGCCGGGACGCGGACCGGGGGACGGCCGCGAGCCGTCGGACCCGTCCCAGGGGCCGCCCCGCTGGGACCATGACCTTCAAGAACGCCCAGCACCTGCGCGACGCCCTGGCCGTCGCCCCGCTGGAGCTGGTCCTGGTGGAGACCGACGCGCCCTTCCTGACGC
>NZ_JBFBGK010000147.1:0-16425 GCF_040684615.1 Streptomyces sp. NPDC089919 | reverse complement strand
CGGACCTGCTGGTGACCGACTACTCCTCGCTGATGTGCGACATGACGCTGACCGGCCGGCCGGTGCTGCTGCACGCCCCCGACCTGGAGGACTACCGCGACCGGGTGCGGGGGCTCTCCCTCGACCTGGAGCGGCACGCGCCCGGTCCGCTGCTGCGCACCACGGCCGAACTCTGCGCCGCGGTACGGCGGTCGGAGGCGGTCCGGGCCGAACACGCGGACGCGTACGCGCTGTTCCGGGAGACGTACTGCGACCTGGACGACGGGCGGGCGGCGGCCCGGGTGGCCGACCGGCTGCTCTGCTGAAGCCGGCTACCGGCGGCGTACGTAGAGCACGAGGACGGAGCGGCCCGCGCGGTGGCGGGCCGCCGGCGCGTAACCGTCGCGGAGCAGCTGTGTCTTGGCCCGCTCGGCGGGGGTGGCCGGCACCCAGTCGGGAAAGGTGGCGGGCCGGCTGAGCACCGCCCAGACCCGGTCGTGCCCGGCCAGCCGGCCGCGCAGGGTCTCGGGGACCACCTCGGTCCCGTACAGCGTCCCGGACCCGGCGCCGTCCCGGCCCAGCCCGACGTCGTCCGCGGCGCGGAAGCCGGCCGGGTACGTCAGCTCGATCCGCCGCCCCCAGTCGGGCAGGTAGACCACCGCGTCCCCGGCCCTGAACTCCCGCCGCGCCACCCGCGCCACCGCCGCGAAGTCGTCCCCCCGCGACCCGGCGGTCCGCTCGGCCCGCTGGTCCCCGAGCTGCGCCCAGAACCCGACGCCGATCAGGAGTACCCCGACGAGCGCGCCGGCGGCCCGGCCCGGGGCCCGGGTGCCTGCGGAGCCTGTCCCCTCCCCGCCCCTTCCCGAACTGGGGCTCCGCCCCAGACCCCGCGCCTCAAACGCCGGCGAGGCTGGATCGTGCCGCTGCGCGGCAATCCCAGCCCGTCCGGCGATTGAGGACACCGGCGCGGAGCGGCGGTACGGGGGTCCGGGGGCGGAGCCCACCGGTTTCGGGAAGGGGCGGGGAGGGGACAGGCTCCGCGCAGCGGAGAGCACGGCGTCCAGCCCCGCCGCAGCCAGCAGCGGCACCCCGGCAAGGGCGTACAGCACGTACCGGTCGTAGTACAGCGGATGCCACTGCGAGACGAGCAGCAGCAGAAGCGGCGGCACGACGGCCAGCGGCCCGGCCACCACCGCCACCGCCCGGCCGGCCAGGCCGACGAGGCACAACGCCAGCACGACCCCCGTCACCACCACCCCCGGCCCCGCAAAGGCCAGCACCAGCTCCCCTGCCGTGGACCAGGACGGCCGCACCAGCCACCCCACCTGCCCGCTCTGCGCGGAGGAGTACACCGCCAGCGGCGCCACCACGGCCACCGCCGCCCCGGCCGCGACCGCCCACCGCCGCACCGGCAACCGCCCCAGCAGCAGGCTCACGAGATGCGCGGGCACCACCAGCAGCGCGAACACGTGCAGCAGCCCCGCCGCGGCCAGGGCGGCCGCATACCCGGCCCACCGCCCCCGTACGAACAACAGCGTGGCCAGCGTGACCAGCGCCGCCACCAGGGCGTACGAGCGCCCCTCCTGCGCGTACCGGCTGACGAACGGCGTGGCCGCGTAGGCCAGTCCGGCCCAGAGCCCCACCCGCGGCCGGGCCAGCCGCCGGCCCAGCTCCGCGACGAGCGCCGCGGTCAGGGCGGTGCCGGCCACCGACGGCAGCCGCAGCACCACCTCTCCCGGCCGCGGGTCCAGCGCGAGGACCGCGTGCATCAGGGCGTAGTAGAGGGCGTGCACCGCGTCCACGGAGTGCACCAGCCGCCAGATCTGCGGGAGGCTGCGCCGGGCCACCTGCCAGGTGACGCCCTCGTCGCGCCACATGGTGCCGCGGTCGACGCCCCAGACGCCGACGGCCAGCGCGGCGGCGGCCGGTACGCCGGGCACGCCCCATCTGCCGAGTCTCACCGGCGCATGCTCGCGCAGCCGGGCCACCGGCCGGTGAACCCCGTATGACGCCCCGGGGCGGCGGCCCGCGCGAACGGGTGATGGTGCGGCAGGGGTGCCGCGGTCAGCCCCGCCCGGCCCCCAGCCCCGCCGCCACCGCGCCGGCCAGTTCGTCCAGGTAGTCCGCCGGCAGGTCGCCGCGGACCACCACCAGCCGCCAGTACAGCGGGCCGATGACCAGGTCGAGGGCGCGCTCGGGGTGGGTGCCCGGGGGCAGCTCGCCGCGGGCCACGGCGGCCTTCACGATGTCGCCCGCGATGCCCTCCTGGCCCTGGAGCAGGACTCCCCGGACGGCCTCGGCGATCTCGGGGTTGCGGGCCGACTCGACCAGCAGGTCCGGGATGACCTGGGAGGCGACCGGGTGCCGCAGCAGGTGGGTCAGGACCTCCAGCAGGGCCCGGACGTCCCCCCGCAGCGAGCCGGTGTCGGGGGCGGGCAGGCCCTGTACCGCGAAGGCGGAGACCAGGTCGAGGACGAGGTGGAGCTTGGAGCGCCAGCGCCGGTAGACGGCGGTCTTGCCGACGCCGGCCCGGCGGGCGATGGCCTCGATGGACATCTTCGAGAAGCCGACGGCGGCCAGCTCCTCGAAGACCGCGGCCCGGATCGCCTCGGTGACGTCCTCGCGGAGCACGGCCGCGCCGGCGGGCGCCCGCCGGGCGGCGGGGGCGGGGGCGGCGGGGGTCGGGACGGGCTCGCTGGTCATGCACACGAGCATAGCGGGGGCCCTCGTCACGACGAGACGGTTGCGTTCCGACGTACCGACGCCCTACCCTCGGCGTTGCGACGATACGGTCCCGTCCCGTCGAAGGTGGGCGGACGGGTGCGTTCGTGCCGCGCCGGGCCCCGCCTCGTCCAGAGCCGGGCCCCCGCACCGTCCCGGGCCCGAGCCCCCGTCGAAAGCGACCTCCTCCGTGAGCCTGACGACCGCGCCCCCCGCACCGGCCCCCCGGCCGGGCTCCGTGCGGCTCCCCCAGACGCCCCCGTCCCCGGAAGCCGCCCGGCTCGCCGCGGAGCACGGGCTGCGCATCAGCGGCGAACGCCCCGGCCTGCGCGCGTACACGCGGCAGCTGTGGGGGCGCCGGCAGTTCATCACCACCTTCGCCACCGCCCGCATGAGCGCCACCTACAGCACGGCCCGGCTGGGCCAGGTCTGGCACCTGATGACCCCGCTGCTCAACGCCGCGGTCTACTACTTCATCTTCGGCGTCATCCTCAACACCAGTCGGCACACCCAGCAGTTCATCCCGTACCTGGTCATCGGCGTCTTCACCTGGGACTTCTTCTCCAGCGCAATCAACGCCGGGACCCGCGCGGTCTCCGGCAACCTCGGCCTGGTGCGCGCCCTGCAGTTCCCCCGCGCGGCGCTGCCGCTGTCCACCGTCGTCCAGCTCTTCCAGCAGCTGATGGTGACCATGGGCGCCCTGGTGCTGATCCTGCTCGCCTTCGGGCAGCCGCCCCGGATGTCCTGGCTGCTGGCCCTGCCCACCCTGGCGCTGCTGGCGGTCTTCTGCTGCGGCTGCGCGATGGTGATGGCCCGGGTGGGCAGCAAGACCCCGGACATCTCCCAGCTGATGCCCTTCCTGCTCCGCACCTGGATGTACTTCTCCGGGGTGATGTGGAACATCGGCTCCACCCTGAAGGAGCACCACCTCCCGCACGTGGTGATGCTGGCCTTCCAGTGGAACCCGGCCGCCCTCTACCTCGACCTGATGCGCTTCGCGCTGCTGGACACGTACCACTCCCACCAACTGCCGCACCACGCCTGGGCGCTCGCCCTCGGCTGGGCCCTGCTCGCGGGGCTCGGCGGCTTCGTCTACTTCTGGAAGGCCGAGGAGGAGTACGGCCGTGGCTGACACCGCCCCGAGCAGGATCCCCACCGTCATCGCCGACGACGTGCACGTGGTCTACAAGGTCCAGGGCGCGGGCGGCGGGCGCGGCAGCGCGACCTCCGCGCTGAGCCGGATCTTCTCCCGCCGGCCCCGGCCCGGGGTGCGCGAGGTGCACGCCGTCAAGGGCGTCAGCTTCGTCGCCTACAAGGGCGAGGCGATCGGCCTGATCGGTTCGAACGGATCGGGCAAGTCCACCCTCCTGAAGGCCATCGCGGGGCTGCTGCCGCCCGCCGCCGGCCGGGTCTACACCGACGGCCAGCCCTCCCTGCTGGGCGTGAACGCCGCCCTGATGAACGACCTGACCGGCGAGCGGAACGTGATGCTCGGCGGGCTGGCCATGGGGATGACCAAGCAGCAGATCCAGGAGCGCTACCAGGAGATCGTCGACTTCTCCGGCATCAACGAGAAGGGCGACTTCATCTCCCTGCCGATGCGCACCTACTCCTCCGGCATGGCCGCCCGCCTGCGCTTCTCCATCGCCGCCGCCAAGAGCCACGAGGTCCTGATGATCGACGAGGCGCTGGCCACCGGCGACGCCCGCTTCCAGCGCCGCAGCCAGCAGCGCATCGCGGAGCTGCGCAAGGAGGCCGGCACGGTCTTCCTGGTCAGCCACGGCATCGGCACCATCCGGGAGACCTGCGACCGGGCGATCTGGCTGGAGGCGGGCGTCCTGCGGATGGACGGCCCCACCAAGGAGGTCTGCGACGCGTACGAGGCCTTCGGCAAGAAGTAGCCGGCACGGCGAAGGGCCCCGGACCGGTCACCGGTCCGGGGCCCTTCGCCGTCAGTCGCGCCTAGCTGTGCGTCCGCAGCAGGGTGCGCATGGTCCGCATGGCCACCGACAGGTTCGCCAGGTCGAAGTCGTCCGAGCCCTGGATCTCCTCGAGGGTGGTGCGGGCGCGCCCGATGATCGCGGCGTTGTGCTCCTCCCAGGCCTTGAACCGCTCCTCCGGGGTCGAGGTGCCGTTGCCCACCGAGAGCACGTCGGACGTGAGGCCGGCGTGCGCGGCGAACAGGTCCTCGCGGATGGCGGCGCGGGCCATCGACTGCCAGCGGTCGCTGCGCGGCAGTTCGATGATCCGGTCCATCAGCTGGGTGATGTTCAGCCGGTCGGCGAGGTCGTAGTACACCTCGGCGACCTCGAGGACGTCCTTGCCCAGCCGGTCCGCGATCGCGACGATGTCCAGCGCCGGGAAGGCGGAGGAGAAGCCCGCGACCTTCTGCGCCAGCTCCTCGGGCACGCCCGCCTCGGTCAGCTCGTCCAGGACCAGCTGGTACCACTCCAGGTCCGCGCCGCGCACCAGCTTGGGCAGCTCGGCCCAGACGGCGCCGACCCGGTCGCTGAAGAACTCGATGGTCTCGCCGACCTGGAGCGGCTGCGGGCGGTTGTTGAGCAGCCAGCGGGTGCCGCGCTCGACCAGCCGGCGCGAGTGCAGCCGGACCCGGGTCTGCACGTCGGCGGCGACCTCGTTGTCCAGGGCCTCCACCGCGTCCCAGACCGTGCCGAGGTCGAAGATCTCGCGGGCCGCGAGCTGCGCCCGGACGATCTCCTCCAGCGAGGCGCCGGTCTCCTCCCGCAGGCGGTGCAGGAAGGTCGAGCCACCGGTGTTGATGGTGTCGTTGACCAGCAGGGTGGTGACGATCTCGCGGCGCAGCGCGTGGCCGTCGACCTGCTCGGGGAACCGCTCGCGCAGCGCCGCCGGGAAGTAGGCGTGCAGCAGGCGGGCCAGGTACGGGTCGTCCGGCAGCTCGGTGGCGATCAGCTCGTCCGCCACCGTGATCTTGGTGTAGGCGAGCAGGACCGCGAGCTCCGGCTGGGCCAGGCCCTTGTCGTTGTTCAGCAGTTCGCGGATCTGCCGGTCGTTGGGCAGGAACTCCAGCGCGCGGTCCAGGCGGCCCTCGCGGCCCAGGCGGCGCATGAAGCGCTGCTGGGCGTGGAGCAGGCTGGGGGCCTGGGCGACGCTGTTGGCGAGCGCGACGTTCTGCGCGTAGTTGTTGCGCAGGACCAGGTGGCCGACCTCGTCGGTCATCTCGGCCAGCAGCTTGTTGCGCTGCTTGACGGTCATGTCGCCGTCCGCCACCACGGCGTTCAGCAGGATCTTGATGTTCACCTCGTGGTCGGAGGTGTCCACGCCCGCGCTGTTGTCGATGGCGTCGGTGTTGATCCGGCCGCCGTGGTGCGCGAACTCGATCCGGCCGAGCTGGGTCAGGCCCAGGTTGCCGCCCTCGCCGACGACCTTGACCCGCAGGTCCTCGCCGTTGACGCGGATGGGGTCGTTGGCCTTGTCGCCGACGTCGCCGTGGGTCTCGGTGGCGGCCTTGACGTAGGTGCCGATGCCGCCGTTCCACAGCAGGTCCACGCGGGCCTTGAGGATGGCCTGCATCAGCTCGGCCGGGGTCATCTTGGTGACGCCCGCCTCGATGCCCAGGGCCTCGCGGACCTGCGCGTTGACCGGGATGGACTTGGCCGTGCGCGGGTGGATCCCGCCGCCCGGGGAGAGCAGCGCGGTGTCGTAGTCCGCCCACGAGGAGCGCGGCAGCTCGAAGAGCCGGCGCCGCTCGGCGTAGGAGACGGCCGAGTCCGGGGTGGGGTCGATGAAGATGTGGCGGTGGTCGAAGGCGGCGACCAGGCGGATGTGCTCGGAGAGCAGCATGCCGTTGCCGAAGACGTCACCGGACATGTCACCGACGCCGACGACGGTGAAGTCCTCGGTCTGGGTGTCGTGGCCCAGCTCGCGGAAGTGCCGCTTGACGGACTCCCAGGCGCCGCGGGCGGTGATGCCCATGCCCTTGTGGTCGTAGCCGGCCGAGCCGCCGGAGGCGAAGGCGTCGCCCAGCCAGAAGCCGTAGGACTCGGCCACGCCGTTGGCGATGTCGGAGAAGGTGGCGGTGCCCTTGTCGGCGGCGACGACGAGGTAGGTGTCGTCCTCGTCGTGGCGGACCACGTCCTGCGGGGGCACGACCTCGCCGGCGACCAGGTTGTCGGTGATGTCGAGCAGCGCCGAGATGAAGATCTTGTACGAGGCGATGCCCTCGGCGAGCCAGGCGTCCCGGTCCACCGACGGGTCCGGCAGGTTCTTGGCGACGAAGCCGCCCTTGGCGCCGACCGGCACGATCACGGTGTTCTTGACCATCTGCGCCTTGACCAGGCCCAGGATCTCGGTACGGAAGTCCTCGCGCCGGTCGGACCAGCGCAGACCGCCGCGGGCGACCTTGCCGAAGCGCAGGTGCACGCCCTCGACCCGGGGCGAGTAGACCCAGATCTCGAAGGCCGGGCGGGGCGCCGGCAGGTCCGGGATGGCCTGCGGGTCGAACTTCATCGAGACGTAGGCGTGCGGCTGGCCCGCGCCGTCCGTCTGGAAGAAGTTCGTGCGCAGGGTCGCCTTGATGAGGGTCAGGAAGGAGCGCAGGATGCGGTCCTCGTCGAGCGAGGCGACCTGGTCGAGCGCGCCGTCCAACTCCTCCAGCATGGCGTCGATCAGCTCGGTGCCGGCGGCCTGGCGGCCGGGCGACATCCGGGCCTCGAAGAGCGAGACCAGCAGGCGGGTGGTGTGGACGTTGTTGCGGAGGGTGTCCTCCATGTAGTCCTGGCTGAAGGTGGAGCCGGCCTGCCGCAGGTACTTGGCGTACGCGCGCAGCACCACGGCCTGCCGCCAGGTCAGCCCGGCCCCCAGGACGAGGGTGTTGAAGTTGTCGTTCTCCGCCTGGCCCTGCCAGACCGCCGCGAAGGCGTCCTGGAAGCGCTCCCGGGCGTCGTCGCCCAGGTCGCTGCCGGTGCCCGAGGGCATCCGCAGGCCGAAGTCGTAGATCCAGGCGTGCGCGCGGTCGGCGCAGCGCAGCTCGTAGGGGCGCTCGTCGGTGACCTCGACGCCCAGGCGCTGCAGGACCGGGAGGACCGCGGAGAGCGAGACCTGCTCGCCCTGCCGGTAGATCTTGAAGCGGCGCTCGCCGGGGCCGGCGTGCACCGGCTCGTACAGGGAGAGCGCGAAGTCGCGGTCGCTGTTGGCCAGCCGGTCCAGGTGGCACAGGTCGGCCACCGCGGAGCGCGGCGAGTGGTCGGCCTTGTAGCCCTCGGAGAAGGCCCCGCCGTAGCGGCGCAGCATCTCCGCGGCGTGCTCCTCGCCCAGCTCGGCGACCAGCGCCTCCTGGAAGCCGTCGGACCAGGACCGGGCCGCCTCGACCAGGCGGGCCTCGATGCGGTCGGCGTCGGCGTCGGTGAGGTCCGGCAGGTCGGTGCCCTGCGGGACGCGGACGACGAAGTGGATGCGGGAGAGGATCGACTCGGTGTTCCAGGCGGTGAAGTCGACGCTGGTGCCGCCCAGCTCCTCCTTCAGGATGTCGATCAGCCGCAGCCGCACGCCGGTGGTGTAGCGGTCGCGGGGCAGGTAGACGAGGGCCGAGTAGTAGCGGCCGTACTCGTCCTGGCGCAGGTACAGCCGCAGCCGGCGGCGCTCCTGGAGGTACAGGACGGAGGTGACGATCTCGCGGAGCTTGTCGACCGGGGTCTGGAACAGCTCGTCGCGCGGGTAGGTCTCCAGGATCTGGAGCAGGTCGCGGCCGTCGTGGCTGTTGGGCGAGAAGCCGGCGCCCTCCAGGACCTCGACGACCTTGCGGCGGATGACCGGGACCCGGCGGACCGACTCGGTGTACGCGGCCGAGGAGAAGAGGCCGAGGAAGCGGCGCTCGCCGACGACGTTGCCGTCCGCGTCGAACTTCTTGACCCCGACGTAGTCGAGGTAGCTGGGGCGGTGCACGGTCGAGCGGCTGTTGGCCTTGGTCAGCACCAGCAGTTTGTGCTCGCGGGCCTTGGCGCGGGCGTCGGCCGGCAGCCGGTTGAAGGAGGGCGAGACGGGGTGGCCGTCGTCCTTGCCGCTGTGGTGCGGGTCGGCGCGCAGGATGCCGAGGCCGGTGCCCGGGACGGCGGCCAGCGAGTCGCCGTCGGTCAGGTTGTACTCGCGGAAGCCGAGGAAGGTGAAGTGGTCGTCGGCCAGCCAGCGCAGCAGCTCGCGGGCCTCCTCGACCTCGTACTCGCGCAGGTCCCCGGCGGTGGGCTCGGCGGGCAGGTCGTCCGCGATGCGCAGCGCGGCCTCGCGCATCTTCTCCCAGTCCTCGACGGCCTCGCGGACGTCGGACAGGACGCGCAGCAGGTCGGCGGTGATCTGCTTGAGGTCGCCCTTGTCGGTCTCGCGGTCGATCTCGACGTGGATCCAGGACTCGACCAGCGAGTCGTGGGGGCGCGCGGTGCGGGGGCCGTGGGCGTCGCAGTCGGGGCCGAGGATCTCGATCAGCTTGCCGGTGACGTCGCGGCGGACGACCACCTGCGGGTGGATCACGATGTGGATGCCGCTGCCCTTGCGGGAGAGCTCGTTCGTCACGGAGTCCACGAGGAACGGCATGTCGTCGGTGACCACCTCGACGACCGAGTGGCTGGAGGTCCAGCCGTTCTCCTCGACCGTGGGGGTGTGCACGCGCACGTTCGCGGTGCCCTGCGGGCGGACCTCGGCGAGCCGGTAGTGCGAAAGGGCGGCACCGAAGACGTCGACCGGGTCCCGGTCGAGGATGTCCTCGGGCGCGGTGTGCAGGTAGTAACGCTGGAGGTAGGAGAGCACGGCGCCCTCGTCCGGACGGCCCTCCTGCCCGGACCCAGTCGGAAGTAGCCCCCCGGCCGGGCTGTTCTCAGCGACCCGGGCGGCCCGTGCGAGCAGCTCGGCCTTTGCTTCGTCCAGCTTGGTCTGCATGTCCTCTGGCTCCTGTCGCGCGCCGTTGCGTGACGTAGGGGAATGACGATATGGCGGAGCGCCTCGACTCGGGGTGCCCGGTCGGGTTCGACGCTACGCCGTGGGAAGGGGCCACCGGAAAGGATTCGGCCATCTCGGCCAACGGTCCCCGGCAGCGGGAATCAGCGACGGCCCGGGCACTGTCGTACGCCGGGCGCAGGCCGGGGGCAGCATTGCCCCCGAGGGATATCGCGCTGATCACGATGCCAAGGCTATCTCGCCCTCCCCCCGCCCCGTCATGAGCTGTATGTGTACAAAACCTGGGGGGTAACTTTGACACTCTGGACAGCGACGCGGGCCCGAGTCGCTATCCAGCCAGTTCGGCGGCGGTGCGGACGGCCTCGGCGAGGGTGTCCACCACGGGTACGCCCACCCGCTCCAGACTGGCCCGGCTGTGTGAGCCGCCGGTGTACAGGACCGCCCGGGCGCCGACGTGGGCGGCTGCGGCCGCGTCGTCGGCCGCGTCCCCGATGACGACCGTCCGGGCCGCCTCGACGCCCTCCAGGGCCGCCAGGTGGCGCACCAGGTGGCCGGCCTTGCTGGTGTGCGAGGGGCCGGTGCGGCCGTCCACGCGCAGGAAGCGGGTCTCGATGCCGTGGGTGCGCACCAGCGGGACGAGCCGGTCGTGCGGGGCGAGCGAGAGCAGGGACTGGGTCAGCCCGGACTCCTGCCAGCCGGTCAGCAGCTCCCGGGCGCCCTCGGCGAGCTGGGCGCCCTCGGCGAAGGACCAGTAGTGCCGGTGGAAGGTGTCGTCCATGACGGCCCACTCGGCGTCGGTGGGTATCCGGCCCATCAGCCGCTCGTAGAACTTGGGCACGGGGACGCAGTACAGGTCGCGGTAGCGCTCCAGCGTGATCGGCGCCAGGCCCAGCTCCGCGAAGGAGGCGTTGGTGGCGTCGATGACCGCGTGGATGTCGTGCAGCAGCGTGCCGTTCCAGTCCCACACGATGTGCGGTCGGTGCTTCCCCGTGTTCCCCATGCGACGACGGTACCCGCCCGCACCGACAGCCCTGCCGGAGGGCGGCTAGCCGATCAGGTTGGGGATCTCCTGGAGCCCGAACCACAGCAGCTCGTGGTCCTCGGCGCCGTCCACGGTGAACTGCGCGTCGTCGTCGCCCTGGTCCGCGGCGCCGAGGGCGGCCGCGGCGGCGGTGACGTCCTCGACCGCGTCGTCGGAGTCGACGTGCACCGCGGCGGCCAGCTTGAGCCGCACCGCGGCGTCGACCCGGACCTCGCCGAGGGTGGTGGCGTCCATCCCGGCCTCCGCGGCGGCGGCCTTGTCCGGCACGTCCACGGCCACGACCACCCGGCGGCGGGCGGCGTCCGGGTCGGTGGCGATCAGCCGCAGCGAGGCCGCCGCGGCCCGGCTCAGGGCGGCGTACTCCAGCTCCTCGATGTCGTCCGAGACGTACCACTCGCGCAGCGAGGGGGTCACGGCGTACGCGAGCAGCGGGGCCGGGCCCAGCTCGCCCGCCTTGTGCGCCTCGGCGAGCCCGGACAGGGTCAGGGGGACGTACACGCGCATGGCCGGCTGCTTTCCGTAGTCGTCAAGACCCTCAGGATACGGGCGCCGGTCCCCCTTCGGGGTGCGGGCCCCGATCCGGGGCCCGTCCACCCCGGTCCGCCCCGTCGCGCCCCTGACCAGGCCGGACGCGAGGGCTCTCACTCGGATAGGTGAAGGCCGCGGCGGGCCCGGCGGCGTCCGGGAGGCCGTTGCGGCCCCGCCCCGGGGCCCGTAGAAGATCCCCGACGAAGTTACCGCCGGGTACCGCGGGCCCTCCCGGCCCGGCGGCCGGTCCGGACGAGCAGCGGGGAGTACAGCGCCATGATCAGGAGCGGCGTGCACGGCGGCGGCGCGGAGCGGGACCGGACCGGGCGGGCCCGGGACCGCACCGGCCCCCGGGGCCGCCACGACCAGCGCCGCCCGGGCGCGCCGGGCCCCGGCCGGACGCCCCGGCCGCACGAGTGGTTCGCGGAGCTGCTGCTCCTGGTGCTGAGCGGGCAGTCGCCGGTGCACCGGATGCTCGGCCACACCATCGGCCCCGCGTACGAGCAGCTGGTCGAGCTGGCCCCGGGGGCCCCGCTGCGCCCGGTGGCCCGGGTCCGCCCGGTGCTCCGGGAGTGCGGGCACCGGGTGCCGGCGCCGGGCGTGGTGGAGGCCTTCGCCCGGATCTCGGCGGGCGACCGGCTGGCGGCGATGGCCTTCCGCCTGGAGCGCGGCCCGGACCTGCGCTGGCGCTGCGCGGCGGTGGAGATCGGACCCCGGGGGTGAGGGGCGCCCGGACGCGGCCGGGGCCGGACACCCGGTGGGCGTCCGGCCCCGGAAGGGTCCGCGGAGCGGGGTTACTTCTTGCGGCGGCGGCCGCCGGAGGCCTTCTGCGCCTTGCGGCGCTCGGCGCGGGTCAGGCCGTCGCCCTCGGGCGCGGAGTCCTCGAAGTCACCCTCGACCACGCCGCCCTCGCCGTCCACCGTCGGGGCGGAGAAGTGCAGGCGGTCCGGGCGCTGCGGGGCGTCCAGGCCCTTGGCGCGGATCTCCGGGCGGGACTCCTGCGCCGGCACCGCGTCGGAGACCGGCACCTCCTCGACCTGCTGCTCGACCTGGACCTCCAGGTTGAACAGGTAGCCGACGGACTCCTCCTTGATGCCGTCCATCATGGCGTTGAACATGTCGAAGCCCTCGCGCTGGTACTCGACCAGCGGGTCCTTCTGCGCCATGGCCCGCAGGCCGATGCCCTCCTGGAGGTAGTCCATCTCGTACAGGTGCTCGCGCCACTTGCGGTCCAGCACCGAGAGGACCACGCGCCGCTCCAGCTCGCGCATGATGTCCGAGCCGAGCGTCTTCTCGCGCTCGCTGTACTGCTCGTGGATGTCGTCCTTGACGGACTCGGCGATGAACTCGGCGGTGATGCCCGCACGGTCGCCCGCCGCCTCCTCGAGCTCGTCGACGGTGGCCTTCACCGGGTAGAGCTGCTTGAAGGCGCCCCACAGCCGGTCCAGGTCCCACTCCTCGGCGAAGCCCTCGACCGTCTCCGCCTGGATGTAGGCGTCGATGGTGTCGTCCATGAAGTGCAGCACCTGCTCCTGCAGGTCCTCGCCCTCCAGGACGCGGCGGCGCTCGCCGTAGATGACCTCGCGCTGGCGGTTGAGGACCTCGTCGTACTTCAGGACGTTCTTGCGGGTCTCGAAGTTCTGGGTCTCGACCTGCGACTGCGCCGAGGCGATCGCGCGGGTGACCATCTTGTTCTCGATCGGGACGTCGTCGGGGACGTTGGCCATGGCCATGACCCGCTCGACCATCTGGGCCTTGAACAGGCGCATCAGGTCGTCGCCCAGCGACAGGTAGAAGCGGGACTCGCCCGGGTCGCCCTGACGGCCGGAACGACCGCGGAGCTGGTTGTCGATGCGGCGGGACTCGTGGCGCTCGGTGCCGAGGACGTACAGGCCGCCGAGGGACTTGACCTCCTCGAACTCCGCCTTCACCGCCGCCTCGGCCTTCTGGAGGGCGGCGGGCAGCGCGTGCGCCCACTCCTCGATGTGCTCCTCCGGGTCCAGGCCCTGCTGGCGCAGCTCGGCCTCGGCGAGGTCGTCCGGGTTGCCGCCGAGCTTGATGTCGGTACCGCGGCCGGCCATGTTCGTGGCGACCGTGACCGCGCCGCGGCGGCCGGCCTGGGCGACGATCGTGGCCTCGCGCTCGTGCTGCTTGGCGTTCAGGACCTCGTGCGGGATGCCGCGCTTGGCGAGCTGCTGCGACAGGTACTCGGACTTCTCGACCGAGGTGGTGCCGACCAGGATCGGCTGGCCCTTCTCGTGCTTGTCCGCGATGTCGTCGACCACGGCCGCGAACTTGGCGACCTCGGTGCGGTAGATCAGGTCCGGCTGGTCCTTGCGCAGCATCGGCCGGTTCGTCGGGATCGGCACGACGCCCAGCTTGTAGATCTGGTGGAACTCGGCGGCCTCGGTCATGGCCGTACCGGTCATGCCGGAGAGCTTGGAGTACAGGCGGAAGAAGTTCTGCAGGGTGATCGTGGCGAGCGTCTGGTTCTCGTCCTTGATGTCCACCCCTTCCTTCGCCTCGATGGCCTGGTGCATGCCCTCGTTGTACCGGCGGCCGGCGAGGATACGGCCGGTGTGCTCGTCGACGATCATGACTTCGCCGTCGATGACGACGTAGTCCTTGTCCTTCTTGAACAGTTCCTTCGCCTTGATGGCGTTGTTCAGGTAACCGACGAGCGGGGTGTTGACCGACTCGTAGAGGTTGTCGATGCCGAGCCAGTCCTCGACCTTGGCGACACCGGACTCGTGGATGCCGACGGTGCGCTTCTTCTCGTCGACCTCGTAGTCGCCGGTCTCCTCGATGCCCTTGAGCGGGTTGCCGGGCTCGCCCTTGACCAGGCGGGTCACCAGCTTCGCGAAGTCGCCGTACCACTTGGTGGCCTGGTCGGCCGGGCCGGAGATGATCAGCGGGGTACGGGCCTCGTCGACGAGGATGGAGTCGACCTCGTCGACCACCGCGAAGTTGTGGCCGCGCTGGACCAGCTCCTCCTGCGACCACGCCATGTTGTCGCGCAGGTAGTCGAAGCCGAACTCGTTGTTCGTGCCGTACGTGATGTCGCAGGCGTACTGCTCGCGGCGCTGGGCCGGGGACATGTTCGCCAGGATGCAGCCGATGGACAGGCCCAGGAACTTGTGGACCCGGCCCATCATCTCGGAGTCGCGCTCGGCGAGGTAGTCGTTCACCGTGATCAGGTGGACGCCCTTGCCGGACAGCGCGTTCAGGTAGGCGGGCAGGGTGCCGACGAGGGTCTTGCCCTCACCGGTCTTCATCTCGGCGACGTAGCCGAGGTGCAGGGCGGCGCCGCCCATGATCTGCACGTCGTAGTGGCGCTGACCGAGGACGCGCTTGGCGGCCTCGCGGACGGTGGCGAACGCCTCGGGCAGCAGGTCGTCCAGGGACTCGCCGTCCTGGAAGCGCTGCTTGTACTCGTCCGTGAGCGCCCGCAACTCGGCGTCGGAGAGGTTGACGAAGTCCTCTTCGATGGAGCTGACCTGGTCCGCGATGCGGTGCAGTTTGCGCAGGATCTTGCCTTCGCCTGCACGCATGAGCTTGTTGAAGACGGACACTGAGGCTGGTCTCCTTGCCGGTCGGGCCTGAGCACTGGTTCGTACACGGGCACGGCAGGTGGGCCCCACCGCAACGGCCATCGTAAGCGAGGACGAGGTCGCGCCGGGAGGTCCAGCCGGGTCCGCGAGGAGCGGGTGCCCGGAATGAGAACGTACGGGGTACCTCGAAGGTGCCGGTGTTCCCCGAAAACCGTTCGGCCGTGTCCCGCGGACCCGGCCGCGGCGCCGGACCCGGGCGTCGGCCCCGCAGCAGCCCCTCCGCCGAAAAGGACTCGCCCCTGACCAGCGGAAACGGCGATCATGCGGCCATGGAACCGACCACCTTGACCACCGAACGCCTCGTCCTGCGCCCGCACGCCCCGGCCGACGTCGACGAGACCTTCGCCGCGCTCCAGGACCCGGAGATCCAGCGCTGGATCCCGGTGGCCGTGCCGTACCCGCGCTCCGACGCCGAGAAGTACGTCCTGGAGTCCTCCCCGCGCACCTGGCGGGAGGGCACCGGCTTCGACTTCGCGGTGCGGCTGGGTGCCGAGGGCCCCCTGGTCGCCACCCTGGGCATCCACACGAGTGGCGAGTACGCCCACGAGATCGGTTTCTGGACGGTGGCCGGCCACCGCGGCCGGGGCTACATGACCGAGGCCGTGCTGGCCGCCGCCCGCTGGGCCTTCACCGAGCTGGGCTGCGTACGTCTGATCTGGCGCGCCGGGGTCGGCAACACGGGCTCGCGCGCGGTGGCGGAGAAGGCCGGCTTCGTGATCGAGGGCCTGCAACGCTCCGCGATGGAGCACCGGGGCGTCCTGCGGGACTGCTGGGTCGGCGCCCTGCTCCCCGCCGACCTCGGGCTGCCGTCCCGGCTGCCGCACGAGCCGTCGACCGCCGGTGTCGGTGCCGCGGTCTAGGGTGCGGGCATGACGAGCCTGCCGCCGCCCACCGTGTCCCTGTCCGCCGACGAGGCGCGCCGACTGGCCCTGCACGCCCAGGGGTTCATCGGCGCGCCGGACCGGCGGGCCGGGGTGCGCGGGGTCCTGCGCCACCTGGGCGCGGTACAGCTCGACACCATCTCGGTGCTGGCCCGCTCGCACGAGCTGATCCCGTACGCCCGGCTGGGCGCGGTCGGCCGGGAGGCGGTCGAGCAGGCCTACTGGAGCGACCGGCACGCCTTCGAGTACTGGTCCCACGCGGCCTGCGTGCTGCCGATCGAGGAGTGGCCGCACTTCGCCTTCCGCCGCCGGTACAAGCGCTCGCAGGAGTACCGCTGGCACAAGATGAAGGACAAGGACGCCTCCTGCGCCCTGGTCCTGGACCGGCTGCGCGCCGAGGGCCCGCTCACCTCCACGGAGCTGGGCGGCGCGAAGAACGGCGGCCCCTGGTGGGACTGGTCCGAGACCAAGATCGCGGTGGAGTGGCTGCTCGACACCGGCGACGTGGTGGTGACCGAGCGGCGCGGCTGGAAGCGGGTCTACGACCTCGCCGAGCGGGCGGTGCCCGGGGCCCTGCTGCACGACGACCTGGACGACGCCGAGTGCCTGCGCCGGCTGGTGGCGCTGGCCGGCCGGTCCCTGGGTGTGGGCACCCGCGCCGACCTCGCCGACTACCACCGCCTCAAGGGCGAGCAGGTCGACGCCGTGATCGCGGACAGCGGGCTGGTGCCGGTGTCGG
>NZ_JBFBGK010000146.1:0-16667 GCF_040684615.1 Streptomyces sp. NPDC089919 | reverse complement strand
CCGATCGGGTCCGTGTCAGGACCCCGCCCCGCGGCGCGCGAGGACGGCGGGAGCGGCGGCTCCGTCAGGTGGTGCGGCGGCGGCGGGCGCCCGGGCGCCGCTCGCTGGGGCGGAAGACGGCCTCGCCGGCCTCCTTCGCCGCGTCCCGGCGCGCCGCCCCGTACTCCGCCAGGGCTTCGGCCAGCTTGGAGACCGAGGGCTCCGGGGACAGCACGTCCACCCGCAGGCCGTGCTCCTCGGCCGTCTTGGCCGTGGCCGGGCCGATGCAGGCGATCACCGTGACGTTGTGCGGCTTGCCCGCGATGCCGACCAGGTTGCGCACGGTCGAGGACGAGGTGAAGAGCACCGCGTCGAAGCCGCCGCCCTTGATCGCCTCGCGGGTGTCCGCCGGCGGCGGCGACGCCCGTACGGTCCGGTAG
This sequence comes from Streptomyces sp. NPDC089919, assembly GCF_040684615.1. Classification (NCBI taxonomy): domain Bacteria; kingdom Bacillati; phylum Actinomycetota; class Actinomycetes; order Kitasatosporales; family Streptomycetaceae; genus Streptomyces; species Streptomyces sp. NPDC089919. Next base: position 16,248 of record NZ_JBFBGK010000146.1, on the reverse strand, counting down.
GCCGTGACGTCGTCCACCTCCCAGCCCAGCTCGATCAGCCCGGCGACCAGCGTCTCGGTCGCGATGTCGGCCCGCGGCAGGAAGACGCGGTCGATCGGGTCGAAGACCGGGTCGTAGGGCGGCCAGTCCTCCAGCAGCCCGGCCGCCGACTGCTCGCCGCTGGGCACCAGGTCCGGCTTCACGCCGAACTCGACCAGCGCGGCCGCGGTCTGCTCGCCCACCGCGGCGACCTTGATGCCCGCGAAGGCGCGGGCGTCGAGCCCGTACTCCTCGAACTTCTCCCGGACGGCCTTGACCGCGTTGACGGAGGTGAAGGCGATCCACTCGTAGCGGCCGGTGACCAGGCCCTTGACCGCCCGCTCCATCTGCTGCGGGGTGCGCGGCGGTTCGACGGCGATGGTCGGCACCTCGTGGGGCACCGCGCCGTAGCTGCGCAGCTGGTCGGAGAGCGAGGCCGCCTGCTCCTTGGTACGCGGGACCAGGACGCGCCAGCCGAACAGCGGCTTCGACTCGAACCAGGCCAGCTCCTCGCGGCGGGCGGCCGTGCTGTGCTCACCGACCACGGCTATCACCGGCTGGTGGCCCTCGGGCGAGGGGAGCACCTTGCCCTGCTTGAAGACCTGCGCGATGGAGCCGAGGGTGGCGGTCCAGGTGCGCTGCCGGGTGGTCGTGCCGGCGACCGTGACGGTCAGCGGGGTGTCGGGCTTGCGGCCCGCGGTGACCAGCTCGGCCGCGGCGGCGGCGACGGTCTCCAGGGTCGCGGAGACCACCAGCGTGCCATCACTGGGGCCGACCTCGCTCCAGCAGCGCGCCGAGGCGGTCCGGGCGTCGACGAAGCGGACGTCCGCCCCCGAGCCGTCCCGCAGCGGCACCCCGGCGTACGCGGGCACGCCGACGGCGGTCGCGATGCCCGGGACCACCTCGAAGGGGATGCCCTCGGTGGCGCAGGCGAGCATCTCCTCGGCGGCGTCGCCGTCCAGGCCGGGGTCTCCGGTCACCGCACGGACCACCCGCCTGCCGGAGCGTGCGGCCTCCATGACAAGATTGGCCGCATCCCGGATCACCGGGACTCCGGCGGCTGCTGACGCCTCGTCAGCGACCGTCAGCTGCGGCGTGTCGACGTTGACCCGCGCATGCGTCCGTACGACGGCGAGCACCTCGGGCTCCGCGATCAGTACGTCCGCGGCGGCCAGGGCCTCGACGGCGCGCAGCGTGAGCAGTCCCGGGTCGCCGGGGCCGGCACCGAGGAAGGTGACGTGCCCGTGGGCGGCGAACGCCGGAAGCGCGGAGGTGGTGGGACGTGTGGGGCTCAAAGTGCTCGCTCCCCCATAAGACCGGCCGCGCCCTTGGCCAGCATCTCGTCCGCGAGTTCGCGGCCGAGCGCCATGGCCTCGTCGTGCGACCGGGGCACGGGACCGGTGGTGGACAGCTGCACCAGCGTCGAGCCGTCGGTGGTCCCGACGACGCCGCGCAGGCGCATTTCAGTAACAGACTCCCCGCTGCCGGACTGGGTGTCGGCGAGCGCGCCCACGGGTGCGCTGCAGCCGGCCTCCAGGGCGGCGAGCAGGGACCGCTCGGCGGTCACGGCGGCCCGGGTGTACGGGTCGTCGAGCCGGCCGAGCGTGGCGACGAGGTCCGCGTTCGCCGCGGTGCACTCGATCGCCAGGGCCCCCTGGCCGGGGGCGGGCAGGACGTTGTCGACCGACAGGAGGTCGGTCGCCTCGTCGCTGCGTCCGATGCGGTTGAGACCGGCGGCGGCCAGCACGACGGCGTCGAGCTCGCCGTCCCGGACGTACCCGATGCGGGTGTCGACGTTGCCGCGGATCGCGACGGTCTCGATGGACTTGCCCGACTGGCGGGCGTAGTGGTTGAGCTGGGCCATCCGGCGCGGCGAGCCGGTGCCCACGCGGGCGCCGTCCGGCAGCTGCTCGAAGGTCAGCCCGTCCCGGGCCACCAGCGCGTCGCGCGGGTCCTCGCGCGGCGGGATCGCCGCCACGACGAGCTCGGCGGGCTGCGCGGTGGGCAGGTCCTTGAGGGAGTGCACGGCGAAGTCCACCTCGCCGCGCAGCAGCGCGTCGCGCAGGGCGGTCACGAAGACGCCGGTGCCGCCGATCTGCGCCAGGTTCTCGCGGGAGACGTCGCCGTAGGTGGTGATCTCGACCAGCTCGACCGGGCGGCCGGTGAGCTCGCGCACGGCGTCGGCGACCATGCCGGACTGCGACATGGCCAGCTTGCTGCGCCGGGTCCCGAGCCGGAGCGGCACCTGCCGGTCGCCGGCCTCCTGGCCGGGGCCCGTGTTCGCTGCGTCCGCAGCCTTGGCTGAGTTCATGATGCCGGTCCTGTGTTCTTGACGCGGCTGACGGCGGCCACCGTCTCCGGGTCGAGGTCGAAGAGTTCCCGCAGTGCATCGGCGTAGCCGGCGCCGCCGGGTTCGCTGGCGAGCTGCTTGACCCGCACGGTGGGCGCGTGCAGGAGCTTGTCGACGACGCGGCGGACGGTCTGGGTGACCTCCGCGCGCTGCCGGTCGTCGAGATCGGGGAGCCGCCCGTCGAGCCGGGCCACTTCACTGGCGACCACCTCGGCCGCCATGGCGCGCAGCGCGACGACGGTGGGGGTGATGTGCGCGGCCCGCTGGGCCGCGCCGAACGCGGCGACTTCGTCGCCGACGATGGCCTTCACGAGCTCCACGTCCGCCGCCATCGGCGCGTCCGCGGAGGCCTCGGCCAACGACTCGATGTCGACCAGCCGCACGCCGGGGATCCGGTGCACGGCCGCGTCGATGTCCCGCGGCATCGCGAGGTCGAGCAGCGCCAGCCGCACGCCCCCGGCCGCCGCCCGCGCCTGCGGCACCCCGGCACGCCGGACGGCGCCCCGCCCGGCCGCCTCGGCCCGGTCGGCCCAGGTCCCGTGCAGCTCGAGGGAGCTGGCGTCCACCCCGGCGATCGCCGCCCGCCCACTGGCCCCGGCGGGTACGTCGAACTCGACCGGGCAGCCGTCGGCGTCCACGGCGGTACGGGAGTCCGCCAGGGTCCGCGCCGCACCGGCGTCCGCCAGCCGGCCGAGCCGCGCCGCGGCCTCGGCCAGCCGCGCGACCACGGCGGCGTCGGCGGTAGCGGGCTGGGGCACGGCCTCGCCCGCGCCGAAGGCGCCGGGCAGCTCCGCGCCGGAGGCGCTGGGCGTGAGGGGGGTCCGGGGCGCAGCCCCGGTTTCGGGATGGGGGTCCCCCCAGCGGTAGCTGGGGGAGGGCGGGGTGGGGGAAAGCCCCGCAGGGCGCCCGGCCAGGGCCGCGGCGATGTCCTCGGCCGCGAGCACCAACCCGGTGGCCCCGGTGCAGGACACGACCACGTCGACTCGTGTCAGCTCGGAGCCGACGGAGTCCATGGGGACGGCCCGGGCGGGCACCTTCTCCCCCAGGATCACGGCCAGCCGCTCCGCCCGCTCCAGCGTCCGGTTGGCCACCACGACCTCGGCGACCCCGGCCCGCGCCAGCGTCGCCGCGGCCAGCGAGGACATCGAGCCCGCGCCGATGACCAGGGCCCGCTTGCCCGCGGCCCACGCGTCCACCGTGAGCCCGGTGCCCGCCGACAGCTGCTCCAGCCCGAAGGTGACCAGCGACTGCCCGGCCCGGTCGATCCCGGTCTCGGAGTGCGCCCGCTTGCCGACCCGCAGGGCCTGCTGGAAGAGGTCGTTGATCAGCCGCCCGGCGGTGTGGAGCTCCTGCCCCAGCGCCAGCGCGTCCTTGATCTGGCCGAGGATCTGGCCCTCGCCCACGACCATCGAGTCCAGCCCGCAGGCCACCGAGAAGAGGTGGTGGACGGCCCGGTCCTCGTAGTGCACGTACAGATAGGGGGTGAGCTCTTCCAGCGCCACGCCGCTGTGCTGCGCGAGCAGCGTCGACAGCTCGGCGACACCGGCGTGGAACTTGTCCACGTCCGCGTACAGCTCGATCCGGTTGCAGGTGGCGAGCACGGTCGCCTCCGTGGCCGGCTCCGCCGCCAGCGTGTCGTGCAGCAGCTTGACCTTCGCGTCCGCGGACAGCGAGGCGCGCTCCAGCACGCTCACGGGCGCGCTGCGGTGGCTCAGCCCTACGACGAGCAGGCTCATGCCGGCATCACCGCCGGCACGTCGCCCTCGGGGCCCTGCCCGGTGGCGCCGGTCGAGCCGGCGGCGGCCTTGCGGGCGGCGGGCGCGGGCGCGGCGGCCCCCGGCACGGCCGGCACGCCGGTGGCGGCGGACACGGCGGCCCCCGGCACGGCGGTGCCCGGCGCGGGCTCGGCGGCCAGCGCGTCCTCGCCGGCCTTGCGCTGCTCGTGGAAGGCCAGGATCTGCAGCTCGATGGAGAGGTCGACCTTGCGCACGTCGACGCCCTCCGGCACCGACAGCACGGTCGGCGCGAAGTTCAGGATGGAGGTGACCCCGGCGGCCACCAGCCGGTCGCAGACCTGCTGCGCGGCACCGGCGGGGGTCGCGATCACGCCGATGGACACCCGGTCCTCGTCGATGATCTTCTCCAGCTCGTCGGTGTGCTGCACCGGCATGCCGGCCACCGGCTTGCCCGCCATCGCGGGGTCCGCGTCTATCAGCGCGGCGACCCGGAAGCCACGGGAGGCGAACCCGCCGTAATTGGCCAGGGCGGCGCCGAGGTTACCGATGCCGACGATGACGACCGGCCAGTCCTGCGTCAGGCCGAGCTCGCGGGAGATCTGGTAGACGAGGTATTCGACGTCGTACCCGACCCCACGGGTGCCGTACGAGCCGAGGTACGAGAAGTCCTTGCGCAGCTTCGCGGAGTTGACTCCGGCCGCGGCGGCGAGCTCCTCGGAGGAGACCGTGGGCACCGAGCGCTCGGACAGCGCGGTCAGGGCCCGCAGGTACAGCGGAAGCCGGGCGACGGTGGCCTCGGGAATGCCTCGGCTGCGGGTCGCCGGTCGGTGATTTCGGCCAGTTGCCACGATGCTCCTGCGGGATGAGCGGGGCTGCAGGCGGTCGCTTGTCCCATGACCGCCCCGTCGACAGCAGGCTATGTCTTTGTGAACGCGTGCACAAAGATTGTGTCCAATTTGTCCGACCAAAGTGATGGGGGTCACGCACTTCGGCCACACGCTGCGGGAACTACGGGCAGTCGCCGCGCGTCCACGTCCCGACGGGGGCAAAACGGAACACTCTCCTCATCTGTACGGTCCCGGCGCGCCGCGCGGCACGGACGCCGCGCGCACCCCATGAGCCCCCCGGTCATGGGCGAATCGCCCCGGAATGGTACCCGCGGGCCCGCTCAGGCCCCCAATGCCCGCCGCAGCCGGTCCGGATCCACCTTCCAGAAGGTGTGCTGCGCCCCGTCGACCAGGACGACCGGGATCTGCTCCCAGTGCTTGCGGTAGAGCTCCTGGTCCTCGGTGATGTCCTTCTTCTCCCAGGAGGCGCCCGTCTCGGCACAGACCCGCTCGATCACTTCCTGGGCGTCGTCGCACAGGTGGCAGCCCGGCTTCCCGATCAGCGTGACCAGCCGGTCCGCGGGGGCCTTCTTTTCCTTACGGCGCAGCAGAGGACTCATGCGCCCATTCTCGCGCGCCCGCCGTGTAACACCGGCGCCCCGCAGAGTTCACGCCCTCGGTTCCGGAGCGTTCGGGAACACCCGAACACAGTGGCTATCCTCGCCTCATGGCCGCTTTGGGATGGCTCACCTCAAGCAAGCGCTCCGCTACTGCGCGGAGCGTCCTCGCAGGCGAGGCCTCTGCCGAGGCCGCGCGCAAGAACTCCCACGACCTCGTGGAACCAGAGGCTCCACAGGAGCCGACGGAGCCGGGCAGCGCGGAACCGGAGTTCCCGGTGGTCGGGGACGAGCGCGCCGCCGCCTTCTTCGACCTCGACAACACCGTCATGCAGGGCGCGGCGATCTTCCACCTCGGCCGGGGCCTCTACAAGCGCGAGTTCTTCCAGCGCCGCGAGCTGGCCCGGTTCGCCTGGCAGCAGGCGTGGTTCCGGATGGCCGGGGTCGAGGACCCCGAGCACATGCAGGACGCCCGCGACAGCGCCCTCTCCATCGTCAAGGGCCACAAGGTCTGCGAACTGACGGAGATCGGCGAGGAGATCTACGACGAGTACATGGCCGAGCGGATCTGGCCCGGCACCCGCGCCCTCGCCCAGGCCCACCTCGACGCCGGCCAGAAGGTCTGGCTGGTGACCGCCGCCCCGGTGGAGACCGCCACGATCATCGCCCGCCGGCTCGGCCTGACCGGCGCGCTGGGCACCGTCGCGGAGTCCGTGGACGGCGTCTACACCGGCCGGCTGGTCGGCGAGCCGCTGCACGGCCCGGCGAAGGCCGAGGCGGTGCGCGCCCTGGCCGCCGCCGAGGGCCTGGACCTCGCGCGCTGCGCGGCGTACAGCGATTCGCACAACGACATCCCCATGCTGTCGTTGGTCGGACATCCGTACGCGATCAATCCCGACACAAAACTGCGCAAGCATGCCAAGGCCCACGACTGGCGGCTGCGCGACTATCGGACCGGCCGCAAAGCGGCCAAGGTCGGCATCCCCGCGGCGGCCGGGGTCGGCGCGCTGGCGGGCGGTACGGCGGCCGCGGTCGCCCTGCACCGCCGCCGGAAGTAGCCCCCGCCCGGGACCGGGCGCCCACCGGGGCATTCGCAGGAGTGTGCCCGCAGGACACGCCGGGCACTCGGGTGCTTTCCAGACGGCCACAACACGCCCTGGAAGCAGGCATTCCGCACGCAGAAGTGATCAGGAAACGATCACGAATCGCGACCGAATATGCCCTGGACACGCAACAGAAGCGTCGGAATCGATGATTTGAGCAACTGGGTGTAGTGCTGCCTGTACGAAGCGTTATTCTCCTCAGACGCATACGGGCCCCCTCCATCGCCACTGAGCAGGACGGCGAGTCAACGGTCCCGCACTGCACGTGATGGAAGCTCTGCCTCTGGGAGTCCCGTGTACCCACCTGTCGGGGTTGACGCCTCGGGCCTGGCTACGCTGCGCGCAACGGTCCTCGACCACTTGCGCAGCTTCGTCCCCACCGCGTACGCCGTCCCCGCCCTCGCCCTCGCCGCGGTCCCCGCCGGCTCCGGCGCCGCCTTCGGCCACGCCGGGCCCTGCTATGCCCTGGCGGACGGCGGAGCGACGGTCGGCAGACGAGGCCGCAGCGCCGGGACGAGCACGTCGACCGCACGCCGCCCCACCGCGGACAGCGACAGCGCCCGCATGATGGACCTGGTCGAACGAGCCCAGAACGGCGAGGCCGAGGCCTTCGGCCGGCTCTACGACCAGTACAGCGACACGGTCTACCGCTACATCTACTACCGCGTCGGCGGCAAGGCGACCGCAGAAGATCTCACCAGCGAGACCTTCCTGCGCGCGCTGCGCCGCATCTCCACCTTCACCTGGCAGGGCCGTGACTTCGGCGCCTGGCTGGTGACGATCGCGCGCAACCTGGTGGCCGACCACTTCAAGTCCAGCCGGTTCCGGCTGGAGGTGACCACCGGCGAGATGCTCGACGCCAACGAAGTCGAGCGCAGCCCCGAGGACTCCGTCCTGGAGTCCCTTTCCAACGCGGCCCTGCTGGAGGCCGTGCGCAAACTCAATCCGCAGCAGCAGGAGTGCGTGACCCTGCGCTTCCTGCAGGGCCTCTCGGTCGCCGAGACGGCCCGGGTGATGGGCAAGAACGAGGGCGCGATCAAGACCCTCCAGTACCGGGCCGTCCGCACCCTGGCCCGGCTGCTGCCGGAAGACGCCCGCTGATCCCGACTGACAACCGGTGACCCCTGTATGACGCTGTGGTCCGATCATCCTTCGTCCGTAACCCAAGTGCCGCGCCGCTCGTTGTGCGGAATGCAGGCTCCCTGTGGACACGCCCTTCCCGCGGCCGCTCACTCGAAAGAGTGGATGTACCCGAGGAGGGCAACCATCCGGACCGGCTGGGGAGTCGATCGTCATGACGAGAGGAGGTGCCGCCAGTGATCGCGAACGTTTCGGCGCACCGGCGGGCGAACGCCTTCGCCCAGGCCTTGGAGGATCAGCCACCCGCTGATCCCGCGGAGACGGCGGCCGAGCAGCCCGACGCGCTTGCCGACCCGGCAGAACCGGCTGATTACGACCGGATGTTGGCCCTGGCGAACGTGCTCGGCGCCCTGCCGCGCCCGCAGTTGGACCCCGAGGTCAAGATGGTGCAGCGAGCCCAGCTCGTCGCCGCCATGGAGACCATGGTGATGGAGGGTACGGCGGGGGCGGGTGTTCCCGGGGACCCTCATGTGCCCGAACAGCGGACCGGCCGGGGCGCCCACCGGGCGACCCAGCTCCGGAAGTTGCGGCCCCGCTCCCGCTGGTCCAAGGGCATCGCTGCGGGGGGACTCACCGTCGGAGTGGCCGCGGGCGCGTTCAGCGGAGTGGCCGCTGCGAGTACCGACGCACTACCCGGTGACTCGCTCTACCCGGTCAAGCGGGGTATGGAAGACCTCAGACTCGGGATGGCCGACGGCAATTCCGACCGGGGCGAGCTCTACCTCGACCAGGCCTCGACCCGGCTCCACGAGGCGCGCCGCCTCATGGAGCGCGACAAGGCCGGCAGCCTCGACCACGAATCCCTGGGCGAGATCCGCCGTGCCCTGTCGGGCATGAAGCACGACGCCGAGGAAGGCCACCGCCTGCTGCACGCCGAGTACGAGCGCGACGGCTCCCTCGGCCCCATCCAGGCGCTGTCGTCCTTCTCCCGCTCGCACCGGGACGCCTGGGGGAAGCTGCGCGAGCGGCTGCCCGCCCAGCTGACCGACGTGAGCGACGAGGTGAGTTCCGTCTTCGACGCCATAGACGACGAGGTCGAGCCGCTGCAGTCGCTGCTGCCGCGGCCGCCGAGCCAGGGCCGCTCCGCGAAGTCCTCCGGCAGCGCCGACCAGGGCACCGGCCGGTCGGGGTCGGGCAGCCACCCCAGCCCGTCCGCGCACCCCTCGGACGAGGGCTCGCCCCATGCCGACCCGCATCCCAGCGGGCCGGTGGCCGGCAGCCCCGGCGCCACCGGGGACGACGGCGCGGACGACCAGGACCCGGACGGAGCGATCGGCGGTCTCCTGGACCCGCCGGACAGCGCCTCGCTGCCGCCCGCCCTCCCGCCGTCCGCCAAGCCGGAGATCACCCTCCCGCCGATCCTGCCGGGCATCCTGCCCGGGCTGGGGCTCAGCGCGGAGGACGCCAAGGAGTAGCGGCAGCGCGTGGGGGTGGGGCGGTCCCGGAGGACCGCCCCACCCCCACGGCCGAGCTCAGAAGAACACCGTCAGAAGAACACCGACCGCCGCTGCACCAGCAGCTTGTAGAGCGTGTGCTGGATCTGTTCCCGCACCTGGTCGGTCAGGTTGAACATCAGCATCGGGTCCTCCGCCGCCTCCGGCGGATAGCCGTCCGTCGCGATCGGCTCCCCGAACTGGATCGTCCACTTCGTCGGCAGCGGCACCGCCCCCAGCGGACCCAGCCAGGGGAAGGTGGGCGTGACCGGGAAGTACGGGATCCCCAACAGCCGCGCCAGCGTCTTGGCGTTGCCGATCATCGGGTAGATCTCCTCGGCCCCCACGATCGAGCAGGGCACGATCGGCGTGCCCGCCCGCAGCGCCGTCGAGACGAACCCGCCCCGCCCGAACCGCTGGAGCTTGTACCGCTCGCCGAACGGCTTCCCTATGCCCTTGAAGCCCTCCGGCATGACGCCGACCAGCTCCCCGGCCTCCAGCAGCCGTTGCGCGTCCTCCGCGCAGGCCAGGGTGTGCCCGGCCTTCCGGGCCACCTCGTTGACCACCGGCAGCATGAAGACCAGGTCCGCCGCCAGCAGCCGCAGGTGCCGCTGGGCCGGGTGCCGGTCGTGGACCGCGACCTGGAGCATCAGCCCGTCCAGCGGCAGCGTCCCCGAGTGGTTCGCCACGATCAGCGCACCGCCCTCGGCGGGGATGTTCTCGATCCCCTTCACCTCGACCCGGAAGTACTTCTCGTACACCGGCCGCAGCAGGGACATCAGGACCTGGTCGGTCAGCTCCCGGTCGTAACCGAACTCGTCGACCTCGTAGTCGCCGGTGATCCGGCGCCGCAGGAAGGCCAGCCCGCCCGCGATCCGCCGGTCCCAACCGCCGCCGTCCCGCTGCTCCGGCACCGGCGGCAGCGGCGCCGGCTCGTCCACGACCGCCACCGGCGGCTCCGCCGGTCCCTGCGGACCCTGCGGGCGCTTCTCCGCGCCCTTCTCGGCACGCTCCGACCGCCGGGGGCCGCCCGCCCGGCCGGCGCCGGCCCGCCGCCGCTCCCGGCGGGGCCGCTCGCGGTCCTCGTCGAACGGGATCACCTTGGCATCGGCCATTACTGCAGCGCCCCTCTCAGGCGGTCCACGGTCCGTCCCAGCACCTCCGGCGGCAGCAGGCCCGGCCCACGGCTCCGCGCGAAGTCCGTGAAGGTCTCGGCGGTCGTGTAGCTCGGTTCGAAGCCCAGCACCTCGCGCATCTGACCGGTCTGCACGACCCGTCCGTGCGTCAGCAGCCGGATCTGTTCCTGCGAGAAGTCCGTGATGCCGACCGTCCGCAGCGCGGCACCCACCCAGGTCACCGCGGGCAGCAGCAGCGGCACCGTCGGACGGCCCAGCCGCCGCGAGCACTGCGAGAGCAGCAGCACGCCGTCACCGGCGATGTTGAAGGTGCCGCTGTTGAGGGTCCCCCGGCGCGGTTCGCCCGCGGCCAGCTCCAGCACCTCGACCACGTCGTCCTCGTGGACGAACTGGAGGCGCGGGTCATAGCCCATGACGGTCGGCAGCACCGGCATCGAGAAGTACTCGGCCAGCGGCGAATCGGCGCGCGGCCCCAGGATGTTCGCGAACCGCAGGACGGCGACCGCCACGTCCGGGCGGCGCCGCGAGAAGCCGCGGACGTACCCCTCGACCTCCACCGCGTCCTTGGCGAAGCCGCCGCCGGGCAGCGACTTGGGCTGGGTGGTTTCGGTGAAGACGGCCGGATCGCGGGGCGCGGCCCCGTAGACGTTGGTGCTGGACTTCACGACCAGACGGCGGACCGTCGGGGACTTCTGGCAGGCGCCGAGCAGCTGCATCGTCCCGATGACATTGGCCTCCTTCACGGAGGTCCGGCCGCCGCCGCCCAGCGGACTGCCGGTGACGGCGAGGTGTACGACGGTGTCGACGGAGTGCTCCGCGAGGATCCGGGCGATCACCGGCTGCCGGATGTCCGCACGGACGAAGAGGGCGGACCCCAGCCGCTGCCCGGGCGGCACGGCGTCGACCGCGACCACCTTCTCCACCTCGGGATCCCGCTGGATCCGCCGGACGAACCGGCTGCCCAGCTGCCGGGCCGCCCCGGTCACGAGCACGACCTTCCCCAAGATCAGCGCCTCCCCTTCGAAGCCGTGGGTGGTGACGACGTCCTGGGGCCCTTATACACCGGGGCCCCTCCACCACAGGATGGCGGAGGGGCCCCGGAGAACACGTACAGACGCCGTTTACTTCTTGTTACGACGCTGCACGCGGGTGCGCTTGAGCAGCTTGCGGTGCTTCTTCTTGGCCATCCGCTTACGCCGCTTCTTGATAACAGAGCCCACGACTACCCTCGCTCACTTCTCGGAACACCCCCGCGATGCGGGGGGTGCGGTGCGGGGCGTCTGGGCCCACACGACCTACGTCGGCCTAGCCTACCCGCCACAGCTCCGAGCTTGTAATCCGAGGGTCCCCGGCTCGTCATCCGCGGGCCCCGGTCAGGCCGACTCCACCCCCACATAGGACTCACGGAGGTACTCGTGGACCGCGTTCTCGGGTACCCGGAAGGACCGGCCCACCCTGATCGCGGGCAGATGGCCGTTGTGCACCAGGCGGTACACGGTCATCTTCGACACTCGCATCACCGTGGCGACCTCCGCCACGGTCAGGAACTGAACCTCGCTGAGAGGCCTCTCGCCAGCAGCCATGACACACCTGAACCTTCCGCGCATGACGGGCACCGGCTTCCCCTCCGGTTACTCCTCGTCGCCGCGCGCTCACTCCCAGGGTAGGGGCGGGTGATACGAGTGGGGAAGAGGAGTAGCAGCCACGGGATCAGGCCGACAGACTCGCCCGATTGAGTACATAGCGAGCGAGCGGACGGTAGTAGTCCGAGCGCACGCCGTCATCAAGCGGAACGGTCACCGACACCCTGCCCTCGGCCTCCCCGACGAACAGCGCCGGATCATCGGTATCGGCCAGCCCGATGGCCTCGAAACCCAGCTGACCTGCCCCGCAGACCCATCCGTGATCACCCACCACCAGCTCCGGCAACGGTCCCCCGGCGTCCGCGAGAGTGCCCAGGGCGACCCGAACCGGCAGCGGTGAATGCGTGTGTGCGCCGGTCGCACTGCCGGGCGGACGCGACCCCGGTTCGCGCACGAGGGCGACACCCCGTACGTAATCCAGGGTGTACTCCCGTACGCCGAAGCGGGTGGAGACGTCGACGGCCCTGCCCTGCGCCGGGGTGAGCACATCACATCCCGCCGCCGACAGGGCTCCGGTCAAACTGGCGTAGAACCCCAGGAGTCGGTGGGGATGACCGGTGCCGAACAGCACGGGCGCCCGGGCCTGCGCCACCTGCCGTAACCGTCCCGCGAAGGCCTCGAGGGCCGCCAGGGTCCGCTCCGGGTCGATCACGTCCGGCCCGGTGACGTGACCGGGGTCCGCCGACACACCGCACTTGTCCGCCATCAGCCGCAGGAGGTCACCCTCGTCCCACCCCCAGTCCGGATCCAGCCCCAGCAGCACCCGGGGGTCGCGCGCCGCGAACAGCCGGTAGCTGCGCAGGCTTTCCTCCCGCGAGGTGGCGACGGGCCCGGCCAACCGGGCGGCCAACAAATGCGCACGCAGCGCGCCGGCACTCAACACCCCCCGATGCTCCCGCACCCCCGCCACCCCCGCACCAATTCCCTTAACAGCCCCCACACTTGGCCTAACAACACCCTTGCCATCCCCAGCCCCGCCGGCGTTTGAGGCGACCGTCGCGGAGCGGCGGTGCGGGGGATCCGGGGGCAGCCGCCCACCGGTTTCGGGAAGGGGCGGGGAGGGGACAGCTCCGCGCAGCGGGACCAACGGTCAGGCCAGCAGCCCCCGCAGGGGGAAGGCAGCCCGCCGCGTGGCGAGGATGGCCTGATCCAGCCGGTCGGCAGGGTCGTACCCCGCCTCCCAGGAGACGAACGACGCATCCCGCCCGTCAGTCATCCGCACCGGCCCCGACTGCCGCGTCCGCGCATACACTTCGTCCCGCCAAGCCTCCGGCACCGGAGAATCCGGCGGGATGGGGACGTGCCCCGCGATGGCAACCAGATGCGTCCAGGACCGCGGCACCACGTCCACCACCGCATACCCGCCCCCACCCAGCGCCACCCACCGCCCGTCCGCGTGGGCGTGCGCCAGCCCGTGGCAGGCCTCCTGCACGGCCCGCTGCGCGTCCAGGGAGACGGCCAGGTGCGCCAGCGGGTCCTCGAAGTGCGTGTCGGCCCCGTGCTGCGTCACCAGCACCTGCGGCCGGAAGTCGGCGATCAGCTCCGGCACCACCGCGTGGAAGGCCCGCAGCCAGCCCTCGTCCCCCGTACCGGCAGGCAGCGCCAGGTTCACCGCCGAACCCTCGGCCGCCCCGCCGCCACCGGTCTCCTCCGGCCAGCCGGTCTGCGGGAAGAGCGTCCGGGGGTGCTCGTGCATCGAGACGGTCAGGACCCGCGGGTCGTCCCAGAAGGCCGCCTGCACCCCGTCACCGTGGTGCACGTCCACGTCCACGTAGGCGACCCGCTCGACGCCCAGCTCCAGCAGCCGTGCGATGGCGATCGCCGCGTCGTTGTACACGCAGAAGCCCGCGGCCCCGCCCGGCATCGCGTGGTGCAGCCCGCCCGCGAAGTTCACCGCGTGCGCGGCCTCCCCGCGCCACACCGCCTCGGCCGCCGCCACGGACTGCCCGGCGATCAGCGCGGAGGCCTCGTGCATGCCGTGGAAGGCCGGGTCGTCCATGGTCCCCAGCCCGTACGACCCGTCGGCCACGCCCGGGTCCGCGGAGACCTCGCGGACCGCGGCCACGTAGTCCTCGCGGTGCACCAGCCGCAGCGTGGAGTCCCCGGCCGGCCGGGCCGCCCGTACCGCCACCTCGCGGTCCAGCCCGAAGGACCGGACCAGCCCCATGGTCAGTGCCAGGCGCACCGGGTCCATCGGATGGCTGGGCCCGAAGTCATACCTCGTAACCGCCTCGTCCCACATCAACAACGCGTGGCCGCTCATGCCCGCCACCGTATCGGGCCCCTCCGGAGCCGAACGAGCGGGCGTACACGAGCGTGACGAGGACCAGGGCCATCGGCACGAGCATCGCACCCCGGTAGCTCCAGGCGTCGCCGAGCGTACCCACCAGCGGGGAGCCGACCAGGAAGCCGACGTAGTTGAAGATGTTGAGCCGGGCGATCGCCGCGTCCGAACCGCCCGGGAAGAGCCGGCCGGCGGCGGCGAAGGTCTGCGGCACGATCACGCAGAGCCCGAAGCCCAGCAGCGTGAAGCCGGCCATCCCGGTCCAGGCGCCCGGGGCCGCCGCCACCACCGCGAAGCCGGCCGCGGCCAGGACGGTGCCGGCGCGGACCACGGCCGCCGCCCCGAAGCGACGCACCCCGTGGTCGCCCATCGCCCGGCCCAGCAGCGTGGTGACCATGTAGACGTTGTAGGGGACGGTGGCCAGCTGCTCGGAGCTGCCCAGCACGTCCTGGAGGTACTTGGCGCTCCAGTTGGCCACCGTCGAGTCGCCGATGTACGCGCAGGCCATGACCAGGCACAGCGGCAGCAGCAGCTTGAAGGCCACCCCCGAGGAGCCGGCGGCGGCGTCCTCCTGCCCGGCGCCCGGTGCGGCCGGCTCCCGGTCGACGTACCAGCGCGAGGCGGCCAGGGCCAGCGGCAGCAGCAGGGCCACGGCGGGCAGGTAGGAGACGAGCAGCGAGAGGTGCCAGTGCGCCCCGGCCCAGGCGGCGGAGGCGCCGATGATCCCGCCGAGGCTGTACGCGGCGTGGAACCCCAGCATGATGCTGCGCCCGTAGGCCCGCTGGAGGCTGACGCCCATCATGTTCATGGAGGCGTCCAGCCCGCCGACCGAGAGCCCGAAGGCACCCAGCGCCAGGGCCACCTGCCAGAGCTCGGAGCCGGCCCCGACGCCCAGCAGGGCGAGCAGGACCACCGGCTGGATCCAGCGCAGGATCAGCCCGGGCCGGACCGTGGCGACCAGCTTCTCGGTGACGACGCTGGAGACGCCGGCGAGGATCGGTACGGCGGCCAGGAACGCCGGCAGCAGCCCGTCGGATATGCCGTACCGGTCCTGGATGGCGGGGATCCGCGTCACGAGGAGGGCGAAGGTGACCCCCTGGACGAAGAAGCTGACCGCCAGGGAGGCCCTGCCGTGGCGCAGGCGCACGTCTGTCATGGCCGCTCAGCGTAGGGCTCCCCGCTACCCGTGGGTAGATGGATCACACCTCGAGTTTCAGCAGCCCGGGCAGCTCGTCCATGGACGCGAAGAGCGCGGTGGCGCCGGCCAGCCGCTCGGGGGCGGTCATCCCCGTGTACCCGTACACCGGCATCCCGGCGGCCAGGGCGGCCTGCACGCCGAGCCCGCTGTCCTCGACGACCAGGCAGCGCTCGGGGGCGACGCCCATGCCGGCCGCCGCGTGCAGGAAGAGGTCGGGGGCCGGCTTGCCCTTGCCGACGTCCTCGGCGCTGAAGATCCGGGCGTCGTCGAAGTACCCGGTGAGGCCGGCGGACCGGTGCCCGACCCGGATCCGCTGGTGGCTCCCGGACGAGGCCAGGCAGTACGGCGTACCGGCGGCGACCAGGGCGTCCAGCACCGCACGGGCGCCGGGCACGGGCTTCAGCTCCCGCTCGAAGGCGGCGAAGACCCGGCCGTGGAAGGTCTCGTCGAAGCCGGCGGGCAGGTCCTGCCCGGTGCGCTCGCGCACGAGGTCGTGGATCCGGTGCATGGCGGAGCCCATGAAGTCGCGGACGGACTCCTCGTAGCTGGTGGGGTGGCCCAGCTCGGTCAGGTAGGCGGCGAGGATCGTGTTGGAGATCGGCTCGCTGTCCACCAGGACACCGTCGTTGTCGAAGATCACCAGGTCATAGGTCATGGAATTGATCGTAAACGCAGAAAAGCCCCGCACCAGAAGGTGCGGGGCTTTCCCACAATGATTGTTCGGCGGCGTCCTACTCTCCCACAGGGTCCCCCCTGCAGTACC
>NZ_JBFBGK010000145.1:0-16775 GCF_040684615.1 Streptomyces sp. NPDC089919 | reverse complement strand
GCAGCCGCCCACCGGTTTCGGGAAGGGGCGGGGAGGGGACAGCTCCGCGCAGCGGCCGGGCCCGTGCCCGGAACCCGCGCCTCAAACGCCGGCGGGGCTGGATGGGCGGGGCCCCCGGCTGAGCCGAAGGCGTCCCCGGCAGAGCGGGGCGCAAAGGGGCGAGTCGAGCCCAGGTATCGGGGCGCCGCCCCGGACCCCGCGCCTCAAACGCCGGCGAGGCTGGAATGCCACTCCACCGGCAAGGCCAAGACGTCCCCGCACCCGCGGGACGCACACGGCGGGCCGGGCCCAGACTTCGGGGCGCCGCCCCGGACCCCGCGCCTCAATCGCCGGCGGGGCTGGAATGCCACTGCACCGGCGAGGCCAAGACGTCCCGCACCAGCCGGACGCAGAGGGCGGCCCCGCGGCCGGCGAGGGCGGCCTCGCGAACCGGGCAAGGGCGGCCCCGCGTACCGGCGGCCCCGCGCCCGGCGAGGGGCGGGGCCGCCGGGGGCTACAGGGCCGGGTCGGGGGTGATGCGGTTGCGGACGGCGGTTTGGACGTCTTCCTCTTCCGCCGGGTCGGCGGCGAGGCGACGGAGCCGGTCGACCACCCGCGCATCGCCGGTCTCGGCGTGCCGCGCCGCGACCTCCCGCGTCGACTCCTCGCAGTCCCACAGGCACTCGACCGCGAAGCCGGCCGCGAAGGACGGGTCGGTGGCGGCGAGCGCCGCCGCGGCCCGGCCGCGCAGGTGCGAGGAGGCGG
The DNA here is from genome assembly GCF_040684615.1 of Streptomyces sp. NPDC089919. Classification (NCBI taxonomy): domain Bacteria; kingdom Bacillati; phylum Actinomycetota; class Actinomycetes; order Kitasatosporales; family Streptomycetaceae; genus Streptomyces; species Streptomyces sp. NPDC089919. Next base: position 16,031 of record NZ_JBFBGK010000145.1, on the reverse strand, counting down.
TCTCGCGGTACACGTGCCGCAGCACCGGCGCCGCACAGGCGATGTGCAGCCGGCCCGCGCCGTCGACCAGCGGCCACAGCGCCGCGGTGTCCGGCCCGTCGGTGCGGACCGCCTCCCGCAGGGCGCCGAGTACCAGGGGCGCGTCGGCCGCCCCGCCGCGGGCGGCGAGCATCCGGCCGGCGGCGGCGCCGAGCGTGTCGGGCCGGTGGACCCAGGACCGGGCCCGGTCCAGGGCCCCCTCGGTCAGCATGCGTTCGAAGGCGGCGACGACCGCGTCGTCCGCGGCGGCGGCCTCGATCAGGTCGAGCACGGCCGGGTTCGCCGGCTCGGCCACGACCAGGTGGTGCAGGGCGGTGGCGCGGGCGGCCGGTCCGCCGGTGGCCGCGGCGGCCAGGATCTGCGGCCGGTCCTCCGCGGTGGCGACGGCGGCCAGACATCGGGCGGCCGGTACGTGCAGCGGGGTGCCCCGGCGCAGGCCCTCCTCGGCCCACTCCAGTACGGCGCCGACGCTCCAGCCGGGCCGGGGCCCGGTCGGGGTCAGCTGGCGCTGCCAGCGGTCGAAGGAGCCCTGCTCGCGGGCCGCGCCGAGGCGGGCGGCGAACTGAGGCAGCTCCTCCCACAGGCGCCAGGGGCGTGGTTCGTACGCGTCGCGGACGGCGGCGGCCAGCCGCGCCTCGCCCTCGGGCGTGGCGGGGAACCGCTCCATGACGGGGGCGCCCAGGGCCCGCAGCCCGGCGTCGTCGTCGCGTACCGCGAGCTCGTCCAGGGCCCAGGACCAGTTGGCCCCGCCGGCGGCGTAGCGGCGCAGCAGCATCAGCGCGTCGTCGCGGCCGTAGGAGGCGAGGTGGCCGAGGACGGACAGGGCGAGACCGGTGCGGTTCTCGTCCTCGTCGAGCAGGTCCTCGGCGTCGAAGAGGTGGGCCTCGATCGCCCCGAGGGGGCCGTTGAGGTCGAGGTAGAGGCGGGCGTAGTACAGGGAGCGGTTCTCGACCTGCCAGTCGTGGCGGGGATCGTGCAGCACGCACTGGTTGAGGGCCGCGAGCGCTTCGGCGCGCGGCGCGGCGAGCGCGTGCAGCGTCCCGTCGCCGCGGCCTCTCTGGAGGAGGCCGAGCAGGGTACCGCTCGGCGCTATGACTGCTTCGAACATGGGAATGGCCTCAAATCAAGCTGTAGACGCGACCGGGAATCGGGATTCACCTGGCCGCGCAACAGCATGTCGGGGCACCCGCAGTCGTCTTCCGCTTGATGTGGACCATCACCTTGAGCCTTTCGTCGTGTCCGGAGCTTCCCCCCGTTGTCGTCGGGTTGTCTTCCCGATCCGACGCCATGATGACCCAGCCTCTTCGCACGCCGCGACCACATTTACGGTCTCCCCTGCGGCGCGCACCCGGGCCGGGGGTCAGGCGGCCCCGAAGAGCACGAGCAGTTCGGCCTTCCCGAACATCCGCGCCGTGTCCACGGCGGACGGCGTGCCCGCGTTCGGGTCGGCGCCGCCTTCGAGGAGGGCGCGGATCACGGCTTCCTCGCCCTTGAAGACGGCTCCGGCCAGCGGGGTCTGGCCCCGGTCGTTGGCCCGGTCGGCCTCGGCGCCGCGGGCCAGCAGGGCGGTGACCGCCTCGGCGTGGCCGTGGTAGGCGGCGAGCATGACGAGCGTGTCGCCGCGGTCGTTGGTGAGGTTCGCCGGGACGCCCGCGTCGACGTAGGCGGCGAGGGCGCCGGCGTCGCCCTGGCGGGCCAGGTCGAAGATCTTGGTGGCCAGTTCGACCACGTCGGCGTCGGGGGCCCCGGCGTCCGCGCCCTGCTCGGGGCGCGCCGCGTTCTCGTCGGTCCCGCTCATCTCAGGTGCCGCCTTTCCACCAGTGCGTTTCCCCAGGCCCGGGCCGGTCCGGGGGCGTACGGCCGCTGCGTCCGTACGAGTGAATCGACAGGGTACTGCCCCGTCGGGGACATGGCCGGACCCGGCCGAGGCAAAGATCACCCGTGGGTGATCGGCCGGCCGCCCGCCGGACCGCCGCTGCACCGGATCCGGTCCGGGCCGCCACTCGAACGCGGCCGGTCAAGTGAAATCACAGCGAATTCACCCGTATGCACCTTTTGTCGCATAGATACTTGCTGTGAGCCTGGAACAACTCATGGTGACTGTCCCCATCAACCAGGAGAACTCCACATGGTTCTGAACATCTCGGGCGTCGTCCTGCTCGGCATCATCTGCTTCCTGTTCTTCAGGAAGGACGGGATGAAGCTGTCGCACGCCTTCGTCTGCGCACTCTTCGGCTTCTTCCTCGCGGGCTCCGCGATCGCCCCGAGCATCACGGCCAGCACCGCGAGCATCGCCTCGCTGCTGGGCGGGATCAAGCTCTGAGCCACCCCGCACACCGCAACACCGGCAGGAACAAATCCAGGAGACGCCCGTGGCCCGGCGACCACTTCCCCGCATCCTCAGCAGCGGCAGCGCTTCACTGGCCCGGGGCCGCGACTTCGCGCGCACGGCCGCCGACAGCGCCACGGACGTCTTCCATCCCCTCCTGACCATCGGGCGCGGCCTGCGGGTGCTCGCCGCCACCGCGCGGCGCCGCTGGACGGACACCCCCAAGGACAAGCGCGGACCCGCGCTCTTCTTGGTGGCCGCCTGCATCCTGGTCGTCGCACTGATGCCGTACGGCCCACTGGTCGCCCTGGGCGCACTGATGGCCGCCGCGGCCTGGCACGGCCGCGACCGCACCCCCGCGCCCACCGGCCCCGGCGAGGCCGAGGCCGAGCGGCTGAGGGCGCTCTACGAAGCCCTGGTCCCCTACTTCGCCCTCGCCGAGGACCCGGCCCCGCTCTTCGCCCACGGCGGCGACTGGGAGAAGGCCTTCAGCCAGTACGCCTTCGACGAGGCGGGCCGCATCAGCCGGCTGCGGATCCGCTATCCCGCGTACTTCACCGACGGCGAGGCGGCCTCCCGGGCCCGGATCGAGCAGTTGCTGCACGCCAAGTCGGGGCGCGGCCGGGAGTACCTCTTCGACTGGGACGAGGAGGGCAACCAGCTCGACCTCAGCGTGCTGCCCCCGCTGCCCACCGGCATCGTCGCGCAGCGCTTCGTCACCGCCCCCGGCGAGCTGGTGCTGGGCGTCACCGACGCCAGCGGGGTCCAGCGCACCCTCCCGGTCCTGGACGGCGAGCAGACCCGGGACGTCCCCCCGGTCGTCTGGCGGACCGGGGCCCGCTCCACCGAGCCGCACCTGCTGGCCGTCGGCCAGCCGGGCAGCGGCACCTCCTCCCTGCTGCGCTCCCTCGCCCTCCAGGCGCTCCAGCACGGCGACGTGCTGGTCGTGGAGGGCGGCGGCACCGGCGAGTACGCCTGCCTGACCGGCCGGGCCGGGGTGCTGGCGGTGGAGTGCGGGCTCACCGGCGCGCTGGCCACGCTGGAGTGGGCCGCGCACGAGACCGAACGGCGGCTGGTCGCCGCCAACCGGGCCCGGCAGGCCGGCCACCCGGCCCCCGAGGACACCCGCCGCCCGCTGTGGCTGCTGCTGGACCGGCCCACCGTGCTGGGCCACCTCGCGCACGCCAACGGCCGCCCGGACCCGCTGGGCCTCCTCGAGGTCCCGCTGCGGCACGGCCGGCCCGCCGGGGTGACGGTGGTGGTCGCGGAGCACTTCGAGAACCTGGAACTGCTGACCGACGCCGTGTACGCGCACACCCGGGCCCGGGTGGTGCTGGGCCCCGCCTCGCTCGCGCAGATCGCCGGCGTCCTTGGCGCGCCGCCGAACACCACCCCGCCGGCGCTGCTGCCGCCGGGCCGGGGGTACGCCCGGCTGGGCACCGGCCCGGTGCACCGGCTCCAGGTCCCGGCCACCCCCGATCCGTACGACGACGCGACCGGGCCGGCGCACCGGGAGGCGGTCATGTCCCTCCTGCCGGAGCGGAAGGGACCGGCCGGCCGGCCGCCGTCCGACGGCATCCCGGCGGGCCGGGAGATCGCGGCCGCCGAGATCGCCGAGGTCAACGCCGTCAAGGGCGGCGTGGAGTAGCCCCGGCCTCAGGCCACGAACGTCCGCGGCGATTCCCCGCTGCCCGGGCCGGCGCCGGCGAGCAGCCGGGTGGCGGCGGCCAGCCGGGCGGCGGCCTCGTCGGCCACCGGGCCGCCCACCGTGAAGGGGAGCCGGACGTAGCCCTCGAAGGCGCCGTCCAGACCGAAGCGCGGACCCGAGGGGACCCGGACGCCGACCCGCTCGCCCACTTCCGCCAGCCTCGAGCCGGACAGGCCGCCGGCCCGGGCCCACAGGGTCAGGCCGCCGCGGGGCACCTCGAACTCCCAGTCCGGCAGCTCCCGGCGGACCGCCGCCACCAGCGCGTCGCGGTTCTCCCGGGCCTGGTCGCGGCGCATCTCCACGGCCTCCGCCCAGCCGCCGGTGTGCATCAGCCAGTTGACCGCCAGCTGCTCCAGCACCGGCGTGCCCAGGTCGGCGTAGGCGCGGGCCGCGACCAGGCTGCGGATCACGTCCGGGGCGGCCCGGACCCAGCCGATCCGCATCCCCGCCCAGAAGGCCTTGCTGGCCGAGCCGACGGTGATCACCGTGCTGCCCGCCGGGTCGAAGGAGCAGACCGGCCGCGGCATCGGGCCGCCCTCCAGGTCCAGCTCGATCATCGTCTCGTCCACGACCAGGACCGTGCCGGCCGAGCGGGCCGACTCGACCAGGGAGCGGCGCTGGTCCTCGTCGGCCAGCGCGCCGGTGGGGTTGTGGAAGTCCGCGACCACGTACGCCAGCCGCGGCACCGCGTCCCGCAGCACCTGGCGCCAGACCGGCAGGTCCCAGCCGCCCAGGCCGTCGGCCATGGCCACCGGCACCAGCCGGGCCCCGGCCGCCCGCATCAGCTGGAGGATGTTGGCGTACGAGGGCGACTCGACGGCCACCCGTTCGCCGCGGCCGGCGAAGAGGTGGCAGATGGCGTCCATCGCGCCCATCGCGCCGGTGGTGACCATGATCTGCTCGGGCATGGTCGGGATGCCCTGCTCGGTGTACCGGTCGGCCAGCATCCGGCGCAGGTTGGGCAGCCCGGCGGGGTAGTCGCCGTGGGTGTGCGCGTACGGCGGCAGCTCCTCCAGCGCGCCCTGGACGGCCCGGGTCAGCCAGGGCTCCGGGGCCGGCAGGGCGGCGCAGCCGAGGTCGATGAGCGAGCCGAGGGACTCGGGCGGCAGCGGCTCCAGGCCCCGGGCGGGCAGCGGGCTGCCGGCCGGTACCGAGGTCCAGCTGCCGGCCCCGCGCCGGGACTCGAGGAAGCCCTCGGCGCGCAGCGCCTCGTACGCGGCGGCGACGGTGGTGCGGCTGACCGCGAGGGCCGTGGCCAGCTCCCGCTCGGCGGGCAGCCGGGCCGCCACCGGCACCCGGCCCTCCAGGACCAGCAGCCGGATCCCGTCGGCCAGGGCCCGGTAGGCGGGGGCCTTGCGGGCGCCCGGGACGGCCGGCTGGGGCTGCTGGGCGGCGAGGTGGCGGGCGAGTTGCGCCGCGCCGACGGCCGAGGTCCACTGCGCCATGCTGTCCGGTCCACCTTTGCGGAATTGGCCCCTGCGGGCGGCGGGCGCCCGGTCCGGGCGGGCCGTGCGGGCCTGATTGGATTGCTTTTCCGCCGCCCAGCCTGCCACGCGCCCTCCCCCGCCCACCACCGCCCTCCCGCACCGCGGCCACCGGCGCCCGCACCCCGCCGTGTTCACCGGTGCGTCGCCGCCGGGAGGGCGGGCGGTGGCGCGCGGGCGGCCGCGGGGATGCATACTGCCGCCGTGACGCACGTACCCCCACGCCATCCGTACCTGGACCACCCCGGTCCGCTCGCCTTCGCCCACCGCGGCGGGGCGGCCGACGGGCTGGAGAACACCGCCGCCGCCTTCCGGCGGGCCGCCGACGCGGGATACCGGTACTTCGAGACCGATGTCCACGCCACCGCCGACGGCAAGCTGGTGGCCTTCCACGACGCCACCCTGGACCGGGTGACCGATTCCGGCGGCCGGATCGCCCGGCTCCCCTGGAGCGAGGTGGCCCGGGCCCGGGTGGCCGGCACGGAGCCGCTGCCGCTCTTCGAGGAGCTGGTCGAGGAGTTCCCCGAGGCCCGCTGGAACATCGACGTCAAGGACGAGTCCGCGCTGCACCCCCTGATCAACCTGATCGCCCGGGCGCGGCTGTGGGACCGGGTCTGCGTCGGGTCGTTCTCGGAGAGCCGGGTGGCCCGGGCGCAGCGGCTGGCCGGTCCCCGGCTGGCGACCTCGTACGGCATGCGGGGCGTGGTCGGGCTGCGGCTGCGCTCGTACGCGATCCCGGCCGCGCTGCGGGTGGGGGCGGTGGCCGCGCAGGTGCCCGAGACGCAGTCCGGGATCCGGGTGGTTGACCGGCGCTTCGTGAAGACGGCGCACGACCGGGGCCTGCAGGTTCACGTCTGGACCGTGAACGAACCGCAACGTATGGAGGCTCTCCTGGACCTGGGTGTCGATGGCATCATGACCGACCGGATCGACATCTTGCGCACGGTGCTGGACCAGCGCGGGGCCTGGGCCTGACCGGCCCGCCGCGCCCCCTCGCGGGTCACGCCCTCCCGCGCGTGACGGGACTTGAGGGGGCACCGGTGAGTGCACAGACCACGGAAGAGGCCGAGGGGCCCGCGGAGGACGCCGCGGCCCGGGCCGCGGAGCGCCGCCGCGAGCAGCACGGCTGGTACTTCTACGACTTCGCCTGCTCGGTCTACTCGACCAGCGTGCTGACGGTGTTCCTCGGGCCGTACCTGACGGCCGTCGCCAAGGCGGCCGCGGACGCGCAGGGGTACGTGCACCCGCTGGGCATCCCGGTGCGGGCCGGTTCCTTCTTCGCGTACGCGGTGTCCGCCTCGGTGATCACGGCGGTCCTGGTGATGCCGCTGGTGGGCGCGGCGGCGGACCGGTCGGGGCGCAAGAAGCCGCTGCTCGCGGCGGCCGCGTACACCGGCGCCGCGGCGACCACCGCGATGTTCTTCCTGGGCGGGGAGCGCTACCTGCTGGGCGGCTTCCTGCTGATCGTGGCCAATGCCTCGCTGTCGGTCTCGATGGTGCTCTACAACGCCTACCTGCCGCAGATCGCGGAGCCTGACGAGCGGGACACCGTCTCCTCGCGCGGCTGGGCCTTCGGGTACACCTCCGGGGCGTTCGTGCTGGTGCTCAACCTGGTGCTGTTCCAGGGGCACGACTCCTTCGGCCTGACCGAGGGCGCCGCGGTGCGGATCTGCCTGGCCTCGGCCGGTCTGTGGTGGGGCGCCTTCGCGATCATCCCGCTGAAGCGGCTGCGGGACCGGGCGGTGGTGCGCCACGCCGTGCCGGGCGGCGCCGCCTCCGGCTGGAAGCAGCTGATCGCCACGCTCAAGGACATGCGCCGGCACCCGCTGACACTGGCGTTCCTGCTGGCGTACCTGATCTACAACGACGGCATCCAGACCGTGATCTCGCAGGCCTCGGTGTACGGCTCGGAGGAGCTGGACCTGAGCCAGTCCACCCTGATCGTGGCGGTGCTGCTGGTGCAGGTGCTGGCGGTGGCCGGGGCGCTGGGGATGGGGCGGCTGGCCCGTTCGTACGGCGCGAAGCGGACCATCCTCGGCTCGCTGGTGGCCTGGACCTTCACCCTGGCGGCCGGTTTCTTCCTGCCGTCCGGGGCGCCGGTGGCCTTCTTCCTGCTCGCCTCGATGATCGGGCTGGTGCTCGGCGGCAGCCAGGCGCTCTCCCGGTCGCTCTTCTCGCACCTGGTGCCGGCCGGGAAGGAGGCCGAGTACTTCTCGGCGTACGAGATGAGCGACCGCGGGGTGAGCTGGGTCGGGCCGCTGGTTTTCGGTCTGACCTATCAGGTGACCGGGAGCTACCGGGATGCGATCATCTCGCTCGTGGCCTTCTTCGCACTGGGGTTCGTGCTGCTCGCACGGGTGCCCGTACGGGAGGCCGTGGCCGCGGCCGGAAACCCGGTTCCGGACCGGATTTAGACGTCGAAGTCAAAGGCCGGTAGTGTACGCCTTTGGCCTGCCAGGCGGACCGTTACTGCGTGCTCATAAAATGAAAACGTTGGGTGACATCTGCTGCCAGATGTGACAAAACGGGCATTGGTGGGTACAACAAGGGGCGGCACGACGGGCGACGCACGACCCGGAGCGGGAATCTATACCGCCGACCGGACGTTGACCGGATGACGACGACAGCGACACCTGTCCTGTGGGCGACAAGCCCGGGAGGCACGATTCATGAGTGAGCGAGCTCTCCGCGGCACGCGGCTCGTGGTTACCAGCTACGAGACGGACCGCGGCATCGATCTGGCCCCGCGCCAGGCGGTGGAGTACGCATGCCAGAACGGACATCGTTTTGAGATGCCGTTCTCGGTTGAGGCGGACATTCCGCCGGAGTGGGAGTGCAAGGCGTGCGGCGCCGTGGCACTCCTGGTGGACGGGGACGGGCCCGAAGAGAAGAAGGGCAAGCCCGCGCGCACGCACTGGGACATGCTCATGGAGCGGCGAACCCGCGAAGAGCTGGAAGAGGTACTGGCCGAGCGTCTGGCCGTACTGCGTTCCGGTGCCATGAACATCGCGGTGCACCCGCGGGACAGCCGCAAGTCCGCGTAACAGCGCGTACTGCTACACGAGCCGGGGGCCGTGCCACTCAGGGTGGCACGGCCCCCGGCTCGTCGGCATGTCCGGGCACAGCTCACCGCCGTGCCCGGACACGCCTCGTCAGCAAGCCCCGGACACGCGAGGATGCCCCGGCCGGTTCGCCCGGCCGGGGCATCCTCGTGTCTTGGGCGATCAGGGGGTCAGGGGCGGCCGCCCGGCGTCGTACCCGCCCCCGGCCGGGCCGCCGGGGCGGTCCTCCCGGATGACCTCGCCCTGGACGACCTTGCCGTCCGGATAGTGGATCCGGGCCTGCTGGAAGGCGTCACCGAAGGAGCCCGGGGCGGCGGCCGACATCCGGCGCTCCAGGGAGCGGGAGGCCAGCCTGCCGATCCGCTCGCGCACCCCCGGGACCAGGCAGAGCAGTCCGACCACGTCGGAGATCAGGCCGGGCACCATCAGGAGCAGGCCGCCGAGCATGGTGAGGCCGTTGCCGCTGCCCGCGCCGGGCGCCGGGGCCGCCGGCATCCCGCCGGGGCCGGCCTGGGCCTGCTGGAGGCCGTCCCGCAGGGAGCGGAAGGCCCGCCGGCCGGCCCGCTTGATCACCACCGCGCCGAGCACGATGCCGCCGGCCAGCAGGGCGAAGACGGTGAAGCCGCCGGCCGCCGAGCCGACCAGGGTCAGCAGCCAGATCTCGAGGATCACCCACGCGGCCACCGCCAGGGGCAGGAAGGTGCGCACCCGGGAGCGCTGGGGGGCCGTCGGGGAGGGAACGCCGCTCATCATGCCCCCAGTGTGCCCGGACGGCCGCCAAAACGGCGTAAGGGCCGGGTAGGGCCCCCGCGCGGGGGCCCCGGCCCGGCTCAGTCGCGCTCGGAGCGGCCCAGCAGCTTGTTCGTGCGGGTGCCCAGGCCCCAGGCGGTGACCCGCCACAGCGCCTCGACCACGATGTCCCGGCTCATCTTGCTGTCGCCGAACTCGCGCTCGACGAAGGTGATCGGCACCTCCACCACGTGGAAGCCGGCCTCCACCGCGCGCCGGGCCAGGTCGACCTGGAAGCAGTAGCCCTGCGAGGCGACCTGGTCCAGGCCCAGCCCCTCCAGGGTCTCCTTGCGGAAGGCCCGGTAGCCGCCGGTGACGTCCCGGATGGGCACGTCCAGCATCAGCCGGGAGTAGGTGCTGCCGCCGCGGGAGAGCAGCTTGCGGTGGGCCGGCCAGTTCACCACCCGGCCGCCGGGCACCCAGCGCGAGCCGAGCACCAGGTCGGCGCCCTTGAGGGCGGTCAGCAGCCGGGGCAGTTCCTCGGGCTGGTGGGAGCCGTCGGCGTCCATCTCGATCAGCACGCCGTAGCCGTGCTCGATGCCCCACCGGAAGCCGGCGAGGTAGGCCGCGCCGAGCCCTTCCTTGCCCTTGCGGTGCAGGACCTGGACGTGGTCGTCCTCGGCCGCGATCTCGTCGGCGATCTTGCCGGTGCCGTCCGGGCTGTTGTCGTCCGCGACGAGGACGTGCGCCTCGGGGACCGCCGCGCGGACGCGGGAGACGATCGGCCTGATGTTCTCCGCCTCGTTGTAGGTCGGAATGATCACCAGGGCCGTGCCGAGCGGTCCGTACCGCCGCTCACCGCCGTCACTCACTGAATCCCCTATCGCGTCCGTTCACAGGTACCCACCTTAGCGAGGCGGGGAAGGGGATCTGCGGATCGGGGCCCGGAGTCCTTCGGGCCGGTCCGGCTCCCGCCGGCTGCGGGCGGCCGAGACCGTTGTCTACTGGACGGCGGGCCCCACCCGGGTCGCACCCCTCCGGCCGGCGAAACCTTCCCTCGCTCCCGAGGCGCGGGCGCGCGGTACGTACGGGTTCGTCCGGTACGGACGTCCTGTGGTGGACGCCGCAGAACCTACCCGGGGACCTCAGTCGGCTGTCAACACCGGTCCGACCTGCGCCTTCGCGGTGAAAGTCCAGGTCAGCGGCACGGTCCGGGCCGAGCAGGCCCGGCCCGGACGCACCTTCGATCGGCGGAACGCAGCCGCCCGGATCACCCCTGTGGCCGTACGTACACCGTCCGTCCGCCGACCACCGTCGCCAGGCACTCGGGCAGGTCCCGGCCGGGGGTGAGGTCGGGCAGCCCGGGGGTGCCGGAGCGGGGGTCGGTGGACCAGCGGGCCACCCGGTCGTCGGGGGCCTGCACCACCAGTTCGTCGGTCCGCCAGAGGGCGTAGTCGGCGGGCGCGCCCGGCACGAGGACGCCGGCGTCGTCGCGGCCCAGCGCCCGCCAGCCGCCGCGGGTGTGCGCGGTGAAGGCGGCCCGGACCGAGATCCGGTGCTCGGGGGTGCGGTGGAAGGCGGCCGCCCGGACCGTGCCCCACGGGTCGAGGGGGGTGACCGGGGCGTCCGAGCCGAAGGCCAGGGGCACCCCGGCGCGCAGCATCGCGGCGTAGGGGTTGAGGGTGCGGGCCCGCTCGGCACCCAGCCGTTCGGCGTACATCCCCTCCTCGCCGCCCCAGTAGGCGTCGAAGGCGGGCTGGACGGAGGCGGTGAGGCCGAGCTCGGCGAAGGCGGCGATGGTGGCCGGGGTCATCATCTCGGCGTGCTCGACGCGGTGCCGGGCGGCCCGGATCCGCTCGATGCCGACCTTCTCGGCGGCGGCCCGGATGCCGTCCACCACGGAGGCCACGGCGGCGTCGCCGATGGCGTGGAAACCGGCCTGGAGGCCCGCCTCGGTGCAGGCGGCGACGTGCTCGGCGACGTCGGCGGCGGTCAGGTAGGCGGTGCCGGTGTGGGCACCGTCCGCGTAGGGGGCGTGCAGGCAGGCGGTGTGCGAGCCGAGGGCGCCGTCGACGAACAGGTCCCCGGCGGCGCCGACGGCGCCGAGCTCGCGGGCGGCCTCGACGTCGCGTTCGGCCCAGTAGCCGTGGACCCGGGGGCCGGCCTCGGCGGCGGCCAGGGCGAGCAGGCCGGTGAAGTCCTCGGCCGAGGAGATCTCGGGGCCCCCGCATTCGTGGAGCGAGCCGATGCCGAGGGCGGCGGCCCGGTGCCGGGCGGCCCGCTGGGCCTCGGTGCGCTGGGCGGGGCCGACCGCCGCCAAGGCGGCGGCGCGGACGGCGTGGTGGGCGTCGCGGGTCAGGGGCGCCCCGGCGTCGAAGCCGGTGCGCGCCCGGATGCCGGGTACCAGGTCCAGCAGGGCCGTGGTGACCACGGCGGAGTGGACGTCGATCCGGGAGAGGTAGAGGGGCCGGCCGCCGGTCGCCTCGTCCAGCTCCTCGCGGTGCGGGGCCCGCCGCTCGGGCCAGCGGGCCGCGTCCCAGCCGTGGCCGAGCAGCACCCGGTCCTCCGGCCGGGCCCGCGCGTGGTCGCGTACGAGCTCCAGGGCGCGGGTCAGGCTGGGGGCGTCGGACAGGTCGAGCCCGGTCAGGGCGAGTCCGGTGGAGGTGGCGTGCACGTGGGCGTCGGTGAACGCCGGGGTGACCAGGGCGCCGTCCAGGTCGACGATCTCGTCGGCCCCGTCGGCGAAGGCGTCGGCGGCGCCCTCCGAACCGACCCAGGCGATGTGCCCGCGCTCGACCACCATCGCGGTGGCGAAGGGATCGGCGGGGCTGTGCACCTCGCCTCGGCGCAGCAGGATGGTGCGGAGGGGGTCGTCTGCGGGGGTCTCCGCGGGGGCGGTCGCGCGCTCGGTCATGGGGAACAGTCTCGCGCCTTCGTGGGGCACGGACGTCCGCGGGGTGGTTCGTCGCCGCCGGGCGGGCCGGACGGGGCCGTGGTGCCGGGGCGGCGGTCCTGCGGGGCGGGACGCGGGTCAGATGCGGGGCGGGCGGGATTCGTAGGGGGTGGACAGGACCACGGTGGTGCGGGTGGACACCCCCGCGAGGGCCCGCAGCCGGCCCAGCAGGTCCTCCAGTTCGAGCGGCGTCGAGACCCGCACCTTGAGGATGTAGTTCTCGTCGCCCGCCACGCTGTGGCAGGCCTCGATCTCGGGCACTCCGGCCAGCCGCTCGGCGATGTCGTCCGGCGCGCTGGGGTCGAAGGGCTTCACCGAGATGAAGGCCGTCAGGGGCAGCCCGACGGCCTCGGGGTCGACCACCGCCGCGTAGCCGCGGATCACTCCGCGCTGCTCCAGGCGGCGTACTCGCTGGTGGACCGCCGACGTCGACAGGCCGGTGGCCTTGCCCAGGTCGGTGTAGCTCATCCGCCCGTCCTTGACGAGCAGATCAACGATCTGCCGGTCCAGCTCCTCCATTGCACTCATAGCGGCCCAACCTATGTCCCCGGGGCAGTTCAGGCACAGTGGCGGCGGGCCGGAAGAGGCACCTGCGGCGGGCATGTGACCAATGCCACAAGGGTATGGAGGTCTACGCCGGGGTGTCGTGGTTACTCGTGCCGCGTGGCGGGAAGTGCTTGCTGTGGCCGAGGCCCTGAACTGTCTGCCCGGCCCACCCAAGGGGGAGTACATCCATGCCGAACATGAAGCGCGCCGGCCGCACCGAGCCGGAGCCCCTCGATATCGACTTCGCCGCGGAGCCCGTGGACGAGGACGCCGAGGGCTACGAAGCCTTCGAGTCCTTCGACATCCACCACGCGAACTGCCCCGACTGCGGCCAGTCGATCGCGCTGGTGGCCGATGAGGAGTTCTTGCCGGAGCACGCGCTGTGCCCCTCGCCGTGGAACCCGTTCGGGCTCACCGTCTGCCCCGGGACCGGCCGGCCGGCCGCCGAGGCGCAGCCGGCCGGGCAGCTCGAGGACGCGCGCGAGCTGGAGCCGGTCGTGATGCTGTCGCTGCCGCAGGGCCTGGACTGGCGGACGCAGCCCTTCTCGCACGTCGGCGGTCCGGGCTCGCGTCCGGTCAGGATGGTGCTGCCGCAGATGCGCCAGCACGTCCAGGCGGCCTGACGGCCCGTCGGTTCACCCTCCGTCGGTTCCCCAGTAGCTCCCCTGCACCATGGCGGCCAGGCTGGCGTGGTGCAGGATGAGGCCGTCCGGTTCGGCGGGGACCTCGACCTCGCCGAAGTGGGCCTGCCGGTAGGCGATCCGGAGCATCACGATCGCGTGCCGCAGCGCCGCGTAGAGGGTGTGGAACTCCATGTCGCGCGGGGTGTGGCCGGTGAGTTCGGCGTACCGGGCCTCGATGTCGGCGCGGCGCAGGAAGTCCGGCAGGCCGGCCTGGCCGAAGCCGACGGTCAGGTCCTGGAAGAAGCGGTGCAGGTAGACCGTCCACCCCAGGTCCACCTCGCGCGGGGCCAGGGCGGCCATCTCCCAGTCGAGCACGGCGGCCGGCTCGAAGCCGTCGTACACGACGTTGCCGATGCGGGCGTCGCCCCAGTTGAGGACCGCGGGGCCCTCGTCGGCGGGCCACAGCTCCTCGAGCCGGGCGAAGGCCCGCTCGATCAGCGGTGACCGGGCGAGGTCCGCCACCACCCATTCGTAGTAGGCGCGTTGGGCGTCGACATGGCGGCGCAGCGGACTGCCCTCGCCGTCGGGGAGCAGGAACTCCGCTTCTTTCGGCGGGAATTGGTCGTGCAGCCGGGCGAGCAGCGAGATGCTGGCCTCCTGGAGCCGGGCGCGTTCGGCGTCGGTGGCGGCGTGCAGCCAGTTGCCCTCGTAGGTGTAGGGCATGACGTCGGGCGGTACCCGGCCCTCGGCGCGGGCCATCACGAAGAACGGCGCCCCGAGCGGCCCGGGGTCCTCCTCCAGCCAGCGCACCGCCGGCACCGGCACGTCCGTGTGCCGGGCGACCAGGCTCATCACCCGGTACTGGCGCGGCATGTCGTAGGTGGGGAAGACGGTGTACGCCGCCGGGTCCGCGGCCAGCCGCAGGGCGCAGGCCCGCAGCGGGGTGTCGGGGTGCTCGATGTCGAAGAGCAGGGTCTCGCTGGACATGCCGTTGGAGCCGGGCACGGACACTCCGGTGACCGCGGCGCCGGGCAGCTCCCGGTCGAGCCAGGCGGAGAGCCGGCGGCCCAGTTCCTCGGGGTCGCGGGTGGAGGTACGGGGGCGGGGCGCGTCTGCCATGGGTGCCTCTCTGTTCGGATGTCGTCTGCTCGCGGGGCCGACGGGGCGGGACCGGAGGGTGTCGTCAGGGGGCGACCGAGTCGTAGCCGGTGAAGCCACTGGGGTCGTGGCGGCCGAAGCTGCCGTGCTCGAAGATGCCGTGGCCGATCCGCCCGTCGAGGGTGAAGCGGGCGGCGTGGTCGGTGACGCCGTATCCGGCCATGGGGTGGGCGGCCGGGTCGGAGAGGTCGTAGACGCGGCGGTCGGTCCAGCCTCGGCCCTGCCAGCTGCCGTGCTGCCAGTCGGTGGCGGGCGGGTAGCCGGCGCCGACGGCCAGCGGCGAGGAGGTCAGCACCTCGACGCCGAGTTCGAGTGGCTTGCGGGCGGGGTCGCTGAGGTGGATGACGGCGCGCTCGGGGTGCCGGCTGCCGGAGCGGTAGCTGATGTCCGCGTGCGGCCAGCCGAGTTGGACGTCGGGGCGGCCGGCGGACTCCGGGTGCACCAGCAGGGCGTCGTTGAGGGTGCGGTGGCCGTCGGCGTCCTCCTGGACGACGACCATCACGAAGCGGTCCTCGAAGACGGCCGGGACCCAGAGCCAGTGGAAGCCCTCGGGGGTGTGCTCGGCGGCCGCCCGGCCGCCCTCCTCGCCGGGCAGCGGCCGCACGCCCCAGCTGCGGTCCCGGGTGCCGGTCCACTCCCCCGGCGCCAGCCGGACCTCGTCGCCCTTGGCGCGGAGCCGGCCGGCGACGGTGCCGGCCTGGACGAAGCGGCGGCCCTCCAGCATCAGCCGGTCCCCGCGCCGCTGGACGTGGTGCGGCTCCCAGACGGCGGGGAAAGCCGCGGTCCAGGTGATGTCGAAGGAGAGGCCGTCGGGGTCGGCCGGGTCGGGGTCGCACTGGACGGTGAGCCGCTTGAGGGGTTCGTCGACCTTGATCCGCAGCGGGCCCACGGAGAGGTCCGTCCGGTCGTCGCCGAGGGCGTCCGAGGCCCGGACGGCGAGAAGTTCGTCCCCCAGCCGCAGGGTCGCGTACGCGTCGATGACCCCGGTGTTGGGGTACACGCCGAGGCCGAGGATGAGCAGGGCCCGGCCGGCGTGGTCGAAGACGTGGAAGATGCACCGGTCGTAGGCGTTGCGGTCGCCGGTGGCGACGTACTTCATGGACAACGGCACCTGGTGGATGGGGTATTCGTCAAGGGCGACGGGACGGTCCACGGGCATGGCAAACCTCCTGGGCACGGCCGGGCGGGGAGATATGACGGTACGTCAGAAACCGCCCCCGGACCATACTCGTGTCACCCACTGACAGAAAAGGCACCCCTGGTCCAGGCCTTGGGCGGGCGCCCTGCCCGTACGCGTGCCGCGGGCGGTCGGGATGTGTGGGGAGCGCCGCTTGACGGGGGTGGCAGGCTGGTCCGGAGGCAGGCCCGGGCCTGGGATGGCCCGGAGGGCCACGGCGAAG
>NZ_JBFBGK010000144.1:0-17240 GCF_040684615.1 Streptomyces sp. NPDC089919 | reverse complement strand
CGAGCACGCGATCAAGACGATGATCGGACTCGGCAAGACCGACTTCAGCCTCTGGTACTCCGGCAAGCTCGGCGACGACGTGGACCTGTGACCCCGTTTCACGGGGCCTTCGGTCGGGGTGTTCGTTGTCCGGGCCTTCTGGCCGTTAGCGGTCCGCTTCCGCTCCCCGCCGGCCCTTCCGGCTTCGCCTCCAGGACCAGGACCGCTCCGCGGCCAAAGTGGGGGCCGACCACTGCCCGACAACATCGGACCAACCAGGTACGGGTGCAACCCGGCAGCGGCATCGCACGTCTGGAAGAGAATGAGACGGAGAACGGGACTGTGGGGAACACTGCTGACGCTGGCTCTGGCGTCCACCGGATGCGATACGGCACCACCACCGCCCCTCCCACCCCTGGATCCCGAGTTCGTCCGCACCATGCAGCCAGTGATCCAGGACCACCTCGCCACGACCCTCAACAAACAGAGAGGCCTCCCGGTGCGCTACAGCGAGGTACCGGGATGGGAACTCCGCTACTTCTGCGACGTGCGAATCATCGAGGTCACCCCGATGCCGAAGCAGGGCATATCAAGCGTCGGAGTACTCGCCTACTGCACAACGTACGAACGCGTCGGTACGGACCTCGTCAACGGGACCATGGGCCAGTCCGGTCGGTGGATCATCGAGTTGGACGGCCGCCGGATCCAGTCCAGCATCGAAAACGATCTCAAGAACGACGAACTAGAAGCCTGGAACAAACGCTGGTCAAAACAGGCCACAGACGAAGTACAACGCCTGAGCGGCACCAACTGGGCTGACCCCGCCACCACCGCCCGCCGCCACTTCCACCTCCCCGCCAACGCGCCCGTGCACTGACAGCCGTGGTCTCATGCGGTCGGACACCACACCCGACAGAACACAGCCCCCGGGCTGGTGCCCGCCCGTCGAACCGGGGGTCCTGCGCCTCGCTGCGGACCTCTGCTCCGAGTCCGCTGCGCTCCCTCGAAGCTGACCCCGGTTCACGGGGTGCAGGCCTCTCCGGCCCGTAAGGCGGGACCGCTTCGCTCCCCCGCCGGCCCTCCCAGCTCCGCCTCCAGGACCAACGTCATCGACCAAGGCTGTTGGGGCTCGGTGCCCCAGTTCGCGGGACCGCCTGGGACCAACACGTTGCTTCAAAATGGGACGCGGCTTAATACGGGGATGGATCGCATAGTGCGCCCCTGGGTTACGGCCGTCCACAAGACTCGCGAAGAGACACCCGAGACCGCCCGCATGCCGGTGTGCCTCGCGGCGACCCTCGACCAGTGGTTCTGCGCTGGCGCCATCACCAACACCTGGCCCGCCTCGAGCGGTGAAGGTACCTCCTGAGGCACCTTCACCGGCCGGAACGAGAACAGCGGTACCACCCCGCTGCACTAACCAGCGGCGGTGCCGCGCGGGCCCGCCAGCCACGCCAGGGCCAGGTAGCGGATCTTCGACGGGGTCGGGATCCAGGAGCTCTGGATAGACGCCGGAGCGGCTGGTGCGCGGCCACTCAGCGGGTTCCCTCTCGTGGGCGGTGGTGGCCTTCGTCCACGCCCGGCACCAGGCCGCGTCGCCCCGGCTGATACGCACCCGTGCAGGAAGCCGAGGAGCTGCTTCTCGTCGGCCGCCACCGTCTCACCCGCGATCGTGCTCGTCGGCAGCGCGTGGGGATTGCCGCTCGCACCGGGCCCGGGGCGGCGTCCGGGACACCGTGGCGGACCACGCCGCCGCCCGAGCCGGCCGCGGTACCGCGCAGGCCGGCCGGCCACGCCAGAGTCAGATGCTGCAAAACCGGAGGCGGTGCGAACCGGGCGCCGCCAGGGACCGCGAGCGGGGTGCGGCCGGGGACGGTCAGGGAGTTGACCGCGGCGCCCGTCGCCCTGACCGTGAACGTGGTGACCTCCTCGGCCCCGGCGTCGGTGAACCAGGCCACCACCCGGTCCTCTCCGCCCGCCTCCGCGGCCGTCTCCAGGTACGGATCCTCAAGGCGGAAACGGCGCGTACCCCGGAAGCCGGCCGCCAGGAGTAAAGTGCCGGTCGGCTCGGCCACGGGGACCGCGACCTTGTCGTGGGCCAGCAGCCAGGCCACCACCGCGGCCGTGTCGAAGGTCGGGGAAACGTCCGTCCCGCCCACGGCCGGCGGGAAGTCGAGGTGTCGGCGGCGCCAGGCCACGACCGCCGCCCGCCCCACCCCGGCGATCCGGGCTACCGCCGCCAAGAACAGCGTGCGCGGCCCCTCCACCGGGGCAAGGCCGGCGAGCGGGGAACGGCGGCCGGGACCGATGAGCGCGACCGCGCGCCAGTCGACCGACCGCGCCATCACCGGCAGCAGGGCCACGTCCTGGGCGTTGTAGAGCGGGACGGTGGTGACGCCGCCGGCGGCCTTGCCGTAGTCGACCTCCGCCGAGCCGGTGGGCGCGACCAGACCGATCCGGACCACATGATCAAAATCCGTACGACGGACCCCGAGCCGACGGGCCGCCTGATCCGGCCCCAGCGGCACATACAGGTCCAGGAGCACCGGCAGGTCCCGCGGCGGCCGAGCGCGGCCACCTGGTCCGGGTGCACGTCGGGGAACTCCGTCTCGCCGCCCAGGCAGACCAGAAGGCCCGCCTTCACCAGATGGCCGACGGCCGCCGCGGTCACCCGCGGCCGGCGCCGCGGCAACGGGTCACCCAACGCCGCGGTCAGCCGCTCCGCCGCCGACCCGCACCGAGCACGCCCGGCAGCGCCGCACGGACCGCCTCCGGATCCGTCGCCTCCACCACCGCCCGCGACCACCGGCCCGGGCCAGCGTCCGGCGGCGGGACCAGACCCGAGCCGGCCGCCCACCGCCACGCCGCCACCACGACCCGCAGACCGCCCGCGGCCTGGCCCTCGTCGTACACATCCAGCGTCGAACACACCATGGTACACACTCCAATCGCACATCGGACGGCCCACTTGGCCGCGCCGGAAACATGACGAAACATCCCGGAATCTGTCAAGAAGCAGTGAATCTGGGGGAGTTGGGGTTATACACCCCTTCTGTGCGGGTGTACGCGAGGGCAGATTCACCCGCCAGGACGACCCTCGCCGACCCGCCGCAGCACGGCGCACAAGGTCACCCGCCCACCTGTCACACAAGGGGTGTCACATCCACGTGAGGCGTGGGGATTCGAGGGGTTCACCGCAGGTCAGAGCATGTGACAGACGCCCCTGTCACATCGGGTGTCACATGGGCGTGTGACACCACCACAGCGGCACGCAAGTCCTGCGTCATCGAAGGCTGAGCGTTGCCACCGAAGGTTGGTGACCGGAAGGTTCGTGCCGCCGAAGTTTGAGCAACAGCCGAAAAAGACCGCCGGAACGTGAGTGCTTGGCCTCCCCCGCCCCCTCCCACACACGGCTCCCGGCCGTCAAAATTCCCCAATGGACTCAGGGGTGGCGGCGGTCATGGGTGCGGCCGTGGGAGTGGTGGGTACTACCCTCGCGGCTGCCGTTGCAGGCTTATCGGCGCAGCGACAGATCAGGGCGGAGCATCGGCACTGGCGTCGGCAGCTCCGCCGTGACGCGTACTCGGCATTCACCGCCAAGGCGGACGAGCTGCACAAGTCATTGAAGGAGATCAATGCCGAGCTGATCAGGCCGGGAGCGGATCTCGACGCACTACGCGAGAGCGTCGCCGGAGCCCGCGCATCGCTCCATGGCGGGCTCGCCGACGCTCAAGCGACGGTGGAAATTGAAGGGCCGGAGAAGCTGGCGCGCATGGCGGAAGAGCTGTGCCGATCGCTGTCGGCCTGCATAGCCGCGATCAGTGGGGCCACCCTCAGGCAGGGCGCTGGCGCTGTTACGGAGACCCAAGGGGCCAGACGGTTCCTGGACCACGCATCGTCGAAGCGCAGCCAGTTCGTTGAACACGCTCGAAAGACCATCGACGTGTGAGGCCAGCGGCCCCGCCATCCAGGGCGCTCAAACTTGGGTGGCATGCGCTCAAACTTCGCTGTCACAGGACAACGCAGACACCGGTCCTCAGCCCCAATAACCGCCCGGGGAGCGTGCACGTCGGGACCGGCGTGACGCTTGATGACCTGTACACCGACATCGTCGCCGAAGAACTCGACGGTGGCGCCGAGCCCGAGCGGCTGCCCGTGCTCACCCACCGCGAGGCGGCACTCGCCGTCGCCGTCCTGGACGCCGTCGCCGAAGGCGGCGGCGCCAGCGACGAACTGCGCGCCACCGCACGGGCCCTGACCACCCGCCTCGCCATGCGCCTGCCCAGCACCTGACGCACCCGCAGCCGCTCTTCACGCTGCCGGGGCGGCAGGCCCTTCCCCGAACCAGGGAACGTCGGCCGCGCCCATGTCGAAGCGGATCCGGCCGAACCGCAGCGGGTGCCGGAAAACGCCCCCGTGGTCGACCGCCCGGTCCGCGCTGACCTCGGCCACCACCTCCGGGCGGACCAGCGTGACGTCCAGGACGTCCCGGGTGCCCCACCCCGCAGCGAACGGCACCCCCGTCCATGGGTGCGCCGGGCCGGCCGCGGCCAGCAGCGCGCCGACGGCCCGGGACGCCTCCGGGCGCAGGGCGCTGGTGCGGCCGACCGCGCGCAGCCGGCCGGACCGGTCGTAGCGGCCGAGCACCAGGAGGTTCGGGCGGGCCGCCGTGCCGGTCACGGCACCGATGACCATCTCCGTCGAGTCCCGGCGACGCAGCTTGCTCCACCCACGCCGCCCCGGAACGTAATGACTGGTCAGCGGCTTGATCACCAGACCCTCGAGGCCTGGGACGTCGTCCGTCCAGGACATGAACCACACCACCGCCACCGTGCGGTCCGTGGTCATCGGACACAGCGTCCACGGGGACGTCAACGCGTGCTCGACGTAAAGCCCTTCGAGGCGCGATCGGCGGTCGACATACGGCAGGTCCAACAGCGGACGGCCCTCGAACTGCAAGACGTCGAACGCCACGAAGAACGCCGGCCACCCTGCGGCCAGGCCGCCGGCGGTGCGGGGGCCGACCGCCGCACGGCGCTGCAACGCAACCACCCGAACGACAACCCGCCCTGCTCGGCATCCCAGACCAGCAACTCGCCGTCCAAGACCAGGCCGGCGGGCAGCTGCTCGGCGGCGGCCACCAGGTCCAGCCACCGGTCCTGGACCAGGGAACCACGGCGGGTCTGGAACAGCACCGGGGCACCCGGGTGGTCGGGGCTGAACAGAGGGTCCGGTGGCCGTCCCACTTGTGCTCGTACGCCACGGGCCGAAGAGCGCCTGGGGCCGGGAGCACATCGACCGACTGGGCCAGCATCGGGACCACCGGCGGCCTGAGGACCATCACGGGCTCCTCCCTGCGCGCCTCTCTCCCAGGATCCGTCCGGTGCCCGGCGACGGCCCCCGGACGGCGCGGCGCGGGGTTGGCGGCCGGGATCCGGGGCAGACGGGCGGACGGGAGCCCGCGGGGCCGGGATCCACCCCCCAGGACCACCCCGCCCCGCGGCCCCTCCCCCCCTCATGCCGCGCATCCCTGACGCGGGGCGCCGGCCCCGCGTACCGTGACCCGTGAACCCGCTTCGGGAGGACCGCATGAGCGACATCACGGCAGCCACGTGGACCACCCACGTAGGCGGCGAGCGCACCGAGCTGCCCGCCACCATCGACGGCATCCGCGCCACCCTCCCCGAAAACCAGCGCGCCACCTTCGACGCCGAGATCGGCGCGACCCCGGCGGACGAGCTGCACCTGGTGCTCGTCGGGTGGGCGCTGTCGGCCACCGAGGCCGCCGCCGAGGACGACGCCGTGCTGGCACGGCTGCGCGCCGGGGAGACCGTGGGCCGGCCGGTCGATCCCGAGGCGGGAGTGGCGTGAGCGGCTACCGGATCGCGTACGCCCCGGCCGCCGAGGCCTCCCTGAACGCCATGGACCACCCCGTGCGCGAGGCCTTCACGAAAGCCCTCGCCGTGCTCGCGCGGGAGCCGTACGCAGCAGGCTCCAGGCCCATCAAGGGCGAGCGCGACCACCGCCAAGCCGTCGTCGGCCCCGCCATCGCCGTCTACTACGTCTCCGGCCCCGGGATCATGACCGTCACCGTCGTCCGCATCGTCCGCATCTTCCACTGACGCACCCGGACGACCGGTACGACGGGCCGCCGGTCACTCCGCGGGGTCGCCGTCCGCCTTGGCAGCGGTGATCAACGCCTTCTCCACCTCGTACCCGTTCTGCCCCGTCGCCGCGGCGTGGTCGGTGACCGCCTGGCCCGGAGGAGGCGCGCCGGGCGCTGGCCGAGGGCGTACCCGCCTGCCCGCAATGCCGACCCGACACCGCCCTCGGGGTCCTGGAGTGACCGCGCGCGTAATCGCCCCCCGGCCCGAGCCGGACGGTCGGCGCCGCGTCCGCTGCGACGGCAGGAGCCTGGGCCGCGCGGCCGGCGTCCGTGATCTCCTGGAGTTCTTGCGGCGGATCGGCCTGGACGCGGGCTCCATCGACCTGGCCGACAGCGCTCTGATCGATTGGCGTGGCGGCGGGCCCGAAGTCTGGACGCACGACAGCAACCCGCAGTAGCCGCAGGGCCGACCTCCGTACGGGAGCAGCGGCCTGCGGACGTTGTGGTCGGTCCGGCAGTACTGCCCCCGATCACGCGGGCACCGGGCCTGACCCGGCACGCCATATCGGCACGGGCTACACGCACCCTAACTCCGACACCCAGAGGGCGTGCCGATGCCCTGGTCCGCCGACCACGGGCCCGCGGCGGAGCAGAGCCGGCTCTCCTGCTCCCCTTCGTTACGCGGAGAGCGGTCGGTCGGCGTCCACCAGGGCTGGCTCCGGGACACCGTCCCGGAGCCAGCCCTGCCCGGTCGAGGTGGCCAACTCGTCGGCGTGCAGGAGCGGACCAGGGACCGTACCGCTCCCTGGTCCGCAACGCGCTGATACGAGAACAAGTCATTCATGGTCCAGGACGCCAGAGCAGGTGTGCTCACCACTGCTCACCATTGCCCACGTCGGCATCGCGCGCAGCCTCGATTCCTACGGCGAGCTGGGCAAACCTGTCTTGTGGCGAGTTCCGGTGCGGACGCGCACCTGCTGCTGTCGGTCCGGCCTACTCTCGTTCCACCGCCTGGAACCGCTGGCTACCACACGCACTGAGACCGACTAGATCCGGCCAACATGGCCGCGAACTCCCATCGAGCCATATCGACCAATCTCAACTCTTCTCACCCAATCTCGCTCGGTACCAACCTTGCTGCCCCTTGCAAGGCCTTTCACCTGCGACAACGTGCCAGTTACCGGATATCGGCCCGGTACTCGCGGACCGCGCTGAGCCGCCCTACGCTCCTGGCACACCTCCGAATCACGGGATGAACCACCCCCACTCCACGCCTTCAACGAAGGAGATTTCGCCATGCCCTCTTGGCCCCGCAGAGCGTGCACCGCTGCAGACCGCTTCCGCGGCCTGGCGCTAGCCGGCGGCGGAACGCTTAACCCAGTTGGAGCTGCGGAACCGCCGGGTCTCTGTCCAGTCCTGAGTGAAGCCTGGCGGGCCATCAAAGCAGCAGCTCAGAAACGGTATTCGTACAAGCAGGGCGAGGGAATGAACGCATGACACAGATTGTGTTCCTGCCCTCGGAGGTAAGCTAAGTCCCGTTCTTCACCGCGTAGTTCCCGGAAGGCCGTGGCTTTCACCATGGCCCGGCTTTCCAGCTTCGACACGGCGAAAGGACAAGAACGCATGGGCAGTACCGGAAACGGTGACGGAAACCAGCTCGACCCCGAGGGGGAAGGCCGGCCCCCGGCGCCCGCCCGGGACTCCCATGATGCGTGGTCGCTCGCGATCAGCCTCTTCGGAGTGCTGTTCGGGGACGACGTCTCAGACTGGATCCTCAGCACGGGACACAAGCTGCTGGACTACATCGTCAGCAGCCTGTAACGCACTCTGCCCCCTGGTGCTGGAACACCAAGAGGGCAGGGAATCATGGGACGAGTCCCAGATTTGGTGTGCAACGGCACGGCCCCTTCTTCTTAGCAGGGAGTGGGGGTCGTGTCTTGCTGGTGAGATAACTATACCTAGCCCAACGCTTTGAAGTGCGCACTTTGTCGGCCGGCTGATCGCCGCTAACACCTCGTCGGCCCCGGCACACCCCACTCCGCCCCTGCGAAGGGCGCCCCTTGGCGGTGAAGAACGGCCCGGCGTCCCGCCAGCCGGTGAGCGCCGTGCGGCGGCCGGCGGGGGTGTACGTGATCAGGCGGCCCGCGGCCGGGGCCCGGGGTCGTCCAGGTAGCCGACGACTTGCTCGCCCCGCAGTCCCTGCCCGCGGACCGTCAGCCCCATCCGTCAGTCCCGCACACGAGCGTCGGCGTGGGCAGGGACAGCGGCGAGCAGCAAAGCCGCCGCAGCGGTGGCCGTCGTGATGGTCGTCTTTCGCATGGTCCGTCAACCGGTGCACGGCCGGGAAGGTCACCCCGGTCTCGGCAGGGATGAGCCCCTGCCGGGGCGGGGGGGCCGGGCAGGGGCTCACGGAGCCTCGCGCCCCGCGGGGGACGGAGGGTGCGAGGCGGTCTCGGGGGGCGCTCGACGTCGCGCCCAGGCTGCGGATCTGCCCTACTCAGCGAGGAATGCGGCGGTCTCGGCGGCGTTCGCGGCGACCCCCACGGGGAGCCACCAGCCCGTTTCCTCCTCTTGCTCAAGGAGGACCCGGGGCGCGTCGGGGGCCAGGTGGGCGGCACGGCCGCGGGCTGCGGGGTCGAGTGGTTCGGCGCGGCGGCGGCCGGTGATCTGCTGGTCGGAGGCCCGCTGCCGGTCCCGGCGGGCAGCCCACTCGGCAAGGGGCTCGGGGTCGTTCACGGCTGCTCCTTCCTCACGGGCGGTGCTGGGGGACGGGGTTGGCGGGTTCGTCTACCCAGGGTGTAGCACCGTCGGGGGTGATCGTGAGGCCGAACCGGTCCAGCGAGGGCCGGCCTGCGCTTTCCCACCAGGTGCAGGCGGCTTCGACCGCGTCCCAAAGGCGGCGGGGGCCCTGCTGGTAGACGATGCCCGGCCCGTACTCCTGCGGCCAGCGCACGGCCGCCCAGGACCGGTCGGTCAGGGAGTAGAACCATGCCGCCGCCGCGCCGTCGGTGTCCGTGTGCGGGGTGTGCGCGATGCCGGGCACCGCGAGGCTCACGACGTGCTGGGCCGCCGCCAGGTGCTGGGCCTGTACGGCGGTCCCGGTCGGGGCCGGCCACTCCCGGACGTACGCCTCGGCGTCCGGCCACACGGTGCGCTGCGTGCGCGCCTTCATGAACTCGACCGGTGCCAGGAAGCGGCCTTCGGCGGTGCCGTCCGGCCGGGCGGTCAGGCGCAGGAGTGCGTCCTGGTTGCTGTAGTGGGTGCCGTACGGGGCGACGAGCACGGCTCCCGGGCGCAGGGCGGTCAGGAGGGTGCGGGGGATGTCGCGGACGCCGAAGGTGACCAGGGCGCGGTCGTAGGCACGGGGGTCGTGGTCGGTGAGGGCGTCGCCGGTGCGGCAGGTGGCGTACAGGCCAAGGGCGCACAGGCGTTCGCGGGCGGCGGCCGAGACGGCCGGGTCCACGTCCACGGTCACCACGTGGCGGGCTCCGCAGCGGTGGCCCAGCAGACCGGCGGTCTCGCCGGTCCCGGTGCCGGCGTCCAGCACGGACATCCCCTCGTCCGCGTCCAGGGCGGCCAGCATCCGGTACACCACCGAAGGCTGCGAGGAAGAAGACGTGGCGACCGTGCCGGGGGCCGGGCCGCGGTGGCGGCCGTCGTCCCACTGCGTCACCAACGAAAGGTCCGAGTCGGCGTACCCGAACCAGGCGGTGGGATCCTGGAGCCGGTCGACCACGGCCGGCGGGTCCGCAGGGAGTTCGCCGTCGTCCTGACCGGTGGCGGGGAGGAAGGGCCAGATCCGGTCGGGCAGGAAGTGGGCGCGGTCCACCGCGGTGAAGGTGGGCGTCCACTCAGTGGTGAGGGCGCCGGATTCGATGAGGCAGCGCCCCAGCCGTGTGCGGCTGGGGCGCTCCTGCTGCGCGGTGCTGGTCACTTGCGGTGGCCCCCGCCGCCGGAGGGGGGCGCAGTGTCCGGGTTGGACGGCGGCGGCGGGGGCGGAGTGGAGATCGGCGCGGACCCGCCGCCGTGCTTTCCGCCCCCGCCGCCGCTACCACCGCTGCTGCTGTTCCCCATGAGGATCTTCCTTCCGGTCGATGGTGCCATCGCCCGGCGGGCAGGGTGCCCGGCCGGGTTCTCCCCGGGCAGAGAGTGCGGGCCGGTTCCCGGGGACGTCTAGAGGGTCTGGGATGGCTTCCGCCTGCCGGGTGGCCGGGTCGGCGGTGCAACCGCCCAGCTCCGACCCGGCTCTGCCGGGTCAGCGGTCCAGCTCGATGTTGGCCACGGCGGTGGACCACTCCACGCCGGAGGCCGGCTTGATGTAGGCCAGCCGCACCGTGGTCTTGCTGCCGCGGTGGTCCACGACCGGCTCACGGACCACGGCCGTCAGTTTGCCGCTCGCCTGCGAGGCGATGTCCGTGACCGGCTCCCCGATCCACGGGTGCGCCTCGTGCCCGAACGACCCGACTTCAGCCATCGAGTCACCTCCCTCTCTGTCCCGCCCACGGCAGAAGGTCGGCTGCCTGCCACGGGTCCGGCACCACCGACGGTAGGAGGGGACCGAGATTCGAGGGAGGACACATCAGCGGACATCTCGCCGGTCCCAAAGGAGTACCGTCTGGGCAGCACCTCAAGCGCCGCACCGCCGCGCCGAGCTTCCTGCCGTCCGGCGGGGATGGGGGTCTGATGACCGATCAGGGAAATCCGCAGTTCACTGCCGCCTGCCTCGCGCGTGGCTGGAGCACCCAAGGCGACATCGCCCAGGCGTACGAGCAGCACGCCGCCCTGCTCGGCGAGACCGCTTCCATCACCGTGCGTCAGGTCCGGCGCTGGGAATCGGCGACACCGGGCTGGCCCAACACCCTCTCCCGCCGGATCCTGACCTCCATGTTCGGCACCCCTCTCCAGGAGCTGGGCTTCACCCCGCCGCGCACCAGCCGCAACCGGCCGCCCCTGGGCACGGCTGCGAAGGCGGGGGGCCGTACTTCGATGCGCCGGCGGTCCTTCCTGCATGGGGTGCTCGGTGCCGCCCCGCTGTGGGAGGCGGGCCAGGCCGAGCGGCTGGAGAAGGCGTTGTCCGACGCCCGCCGCTACAGCGACCGCGCCCTTGTCATCCACCTCCGGGCAGCCCTCGACGAGGCCGCCCGCGCCGACGGGCGCACCGGCCCCCGCCAGACGCTGCCAGCTGCGCTGGACATCCTGGCCGTCATCGAAGAACTCCTGCGGGAATCCCGCTCCCCCGTCCGGCGCGACCTGCTCGCCCTCGGAGCGCGGGCGGCGGAGTTCACCGCCTTCCTCCACCGCGACGGCGGCGCCCCCGAACAAGCCACCCTGTACTTCCACGACCGGGCCGCCGAGATGGCGACCTTCGCCGCAGACGGGCCGATGCACGCCTACGTGCTCCTGCGCAAAGCACAGGCCACCGGCCGCGACGACGCCGGCCGGATGCTCGACTTCGCCTCCGCCGCCGCCCACGGACCGTTCCCGCTCCCACCCCGGGCCCGTGCCGAAGCGCTCCAGCAGCAGGCCCGGGCCCTCGCCCTGACCGGTGCCCGCACCGACGACGTCGCCCGCGCCCTGGACCAGGCTCACGCCGAACTCGACATCGCACCGCCGCCCGAGCCCGCCACTTGCACCGGCCCCCTGTGCGCCGGGTACGGCCTCGACCGGCTCCTGGCCCAGGCCGCGATCAGCTACCGCGAAGCCGGCCAGGCGGCCAAAGCCGTCGACCTGCTCCAGACACGGCTACCCCACGCACGCTTCGCACCCAGAGACCAGGCGTTCTTCACCGCCCACCTCGCCGGCGCCCTCGCGGCAGCAGGCGAGGTGGACCAGGCCGCCGCCACCGGCATGACCGCGCTCACCCTCGCCGCCGGCCCCGGCTTCGGCCAGGCCCTGGACGAACTACGCCGCACCGCCGGAGCCCTGCGCCCCTACGCCCGACGCCCCGCCGTCCGCGAACTCCGCCACGCCCTGACCGCCGTCACCGTCTAGGCACCGGTCAGGAACCCGGTGACCTTCTCGATGACCTGCGCCTGCCACACCTGCGACTGCGGATCGGCATACAGCGGGTCGTCATGCACAGCGAAGCCATGCTGCGCGCCCTCGAGCTCCACCAGCTCCGCCGGCCCGCCCAGCACCCTCAGATAGCGGCGGGAGGACTCCACCGGCACGAACGTGTCCTTCGTCCCGTGCACCAACAACGCCGGAGCCCGCACCGCCGCCAAGTACACCTCCGGGTCCAGGTAGAAGACCTCGTTGTGCAGCGCCCGGCCCAGCTCGAACGGGGAACGCTCCGTCCACCCACGCTCCTCCAAGCCCTGCGCACCGGCCTCGGTGATGTAGTCGCCCTCGAAGTACGGGCGGCTGTCGACGTAACGGTCCCGGTAGTCCAGGCGCGGGTTGAGCAGCACCAGCCGGCCCACGTCCTGCGGCCGGTAGGCAGCGTGCAGCGCGGCGGCCCCGCCGGAGAACGACGCCGCGATCACATGCACCGGGGCGTCACGCCCGGATTCGCGGCGGGCGAAGTCGGCCGCCGCCCGGATGTCGTTCGCGACCCCGGCAATCGTGACGTCCTCCGGACGGCCACCGCTCTCACCGTGCGCCCGCAGATCGAACCGCAGACACCACACACCCGCCGCCGCCAGCCCGTCGGCAAGGCGGGTGAAGAACCCGCCCTCATCCCGCGTCACCCCGGCACCGTGCACCAACACCGCAGTGCCCACCGGGGCCCGCCCCGCAGGCGGGGACGTCACCACACCCGCAAGCCTCGTACCGTCCAACGACCGAAACCGCACACCCGCCTCAGCAGCCATAGCCCCGATCGTAGAGAGCCACCCCGCCCTTCCAGAACCAGAACGCAAGCCACCCTCAACACATCTGCGCGGCAGGAGAACCGGGGCAGCGGAGCCCGGGGGCCGACCGTCAGCTGACCGCCCGTGCCCGCTGCGCCGTGCCACGGCGCCAGACCCGGCACCCCGTCCCCCGGCATCCCTGCAGGGCACCCTTCCCGCGGTAGGCGCCTGCTGTGCCGCACCGGGGGTCCGTGGCGCCCTCCCTGGAAGCGGCAGCCGACGAGGCCACCACAGCCTGACTCCAGGGCGACTGATCGACAGGCCGCGTCCCGTCTCCACCCTGAGTACCTGTTCCATATCCCCGGTCGGAGTCGCCGGCGCTACCCTCGGAGTAGAGCCCTCCGGGCTGCGGTCACGGCCGTGACCGCGGAGTCCGGAAGCGGGTGACCGAGGTCAACGCCGCATCGATCACATCAAGCTCAGAGGCACCACAGCTTCCGTTCAGGGAGCGGTCACAGTGACCGCTCCCCGAACGCGTCTCACGGCGGGTCTTCCTGGAATCGGCCCGCTACCTGCGGCGATGGGGACATGAAACAGCCACTCAGCCACCCCCGGGCCCGCACACGGCAACGGCCGCGCTGCGCCCCGGATCTGTTCCGCGAGGGCGCGTAGCGCCCGTTCCCGAGTCCGCGCAGCGGTACGCACGGGCTGCGCCGCGCTGTGCCCTGACGCACAACGGGGAACCGCTCCTGGGCAGTGCTGCGCCCCAGAGGCGGCGGAACATTGCGGGCTGCGTCGCCCTGTAGAACTTCGTGGGGACCTGCTGTCGCTGCTGCATCCGTAGTCACGCTGGTGGGGTCTGTCCCTCAGCCGCATCCGCGATGGGCTCGTTGGCAGGCGGTAGCCCTGCCTTGGCCCTGATGATGTCGGATCGTGCCTCCAGTAGCAGGGCGTAGGCCTTCAAGACCGCAGCCAATCCGGTCCCGATCGCCGTGGCAAGGGCACTGACCGAGGTGATGACCTGTGCGGTGTCCGAGATCTGGAATCCCTGCGATGGGACCCTTGCGAGGAGTCCGCGCATCGACAGGTACGCAGCCACGTAGAGAACCAAGCTGAAGGTAACGAGTCCCAGGACAACCCAAACTTGGGAACGGCGGATCTCTCTTCGTACCGCATAGAGAGGAGCGAGTGCCTTCGCCCTGGGCGTCTGGGCTAGACGACCAAAGGGATCGTACGGCGGGACTCTGGTGAACATGCTTCTGAGGCGCAGAACCCGTATGGAGCGCGCCCGGGGCAGCCCGCGTGGCAGGGGCGGCACGGGCAACCAGGGCGGCCGGGGGTCATCGCTGTCAGTCATGGTTGACCATCATGGCCACTGCACCGCAGGCCGGTACTGGGTTCGAACAGATGAATGGCGCCCGGGACCTACCCGACCTACCGCCGAGACGGGGGCACCGGGGCTTGAGGAGGGCCGGCAGCAGGCGGAACACGGGTACGCCCCTCGGTATGGCCCTTGCGGTCGCGGTGTGATGGCCGGCTCCGCGCGTTGCCGTGCGGCAGCGAGCATCTCTGAAATCGGCCCCCTACCTTCGGCGACGGGGATATGGAACAGGTACTGAGTGTCTGCTTCTGAACCCAGGAACCGCAGCGCTCGCCTTCTGGCCACGGATCCGTTCGGGTTCACGTTGCGAACGCGTTGACGGAATGCTTAATTCCACGTGAGGAGCCCAAACGGCCTACACATTCGCGAACTTGTGCGATGGATTACCGTCTGCCAGGCTCCGCCGTATGACGAAGATCAACCTCAAGAAGCGGTCCAACTCGAAGATCGCCCAGCTGGTCGCCGTGGCCGCCGCGGTCCCCACTCTCGTGCTGACGACCTCCACCTCCGCATCCGCCTTCACTCCCCCGGGCAACACGGTCAGCTGGCAGAACGACGCGACCGGCAAGTGCCTCAACTGGGCAGACTGGTGGCTGAACCAGAACGTCAAGGCACAGGTCGGAGACTGCAACCGAGACAGCATGCACCAGTCCAACTGGTGGGAGGTGAAGGTCGACAACGAGTGGTGGACCTTCCGCCCCACCCGCGTCGACTCCAAGGGCCAGACCGACAACCTGTGCCTGACCTCTTTCAACTCCCTCGTCTACCTCGAGACCTGCTCGGCCAACAACTGGTGGCAGCAGTGGAAGGAAGTCTGGACCGGCAGCGCCTGGAAGCTCCAGCACCGCGGCGCCGGCGACTACCAGGGCTTCTTCCTCGACACCAACGGCAGGGACCTCTACACCCACCAGGGAAACAACGGCAACTACCAGATCTGGCACTAACCGGCCACGGAAGTACCCACAGCCCCTCAGGGCTCTGCTGCCAGTCGGCGATCCGTCGACACCAACGGCAGGGACTTGGAACGTCGGCCGCGCCCCCGCCCCGGTGCAGCACTTCCACCCCGAGAACATCTCGTGCGCTCTGGCCGTTCTTGAAGCGCTGGCCGGTGATGGTCAGGAACCGGCACAGCTCGGTCGTTGCGGGCTCATGATGGTGCCCCTCTCGGTGTTGAGTAGTGCCGCCCCGGCCGGGGTCGGGACGGGGCTGGTGCCGGTGCGCCGCGCACCCGGGAGATCCGGTCTCAGGCCGGCTGCGCGACGGTCTCAACGCCCGTCGGGAAGCACCGCTCAGCCGGCCGCCGTCGGCTGCGCCTCGGCGTACATGAGGACCAACCCTCGGCGCTCCTCCCACCCCAGGATGGCGAGCAGGTCGGCAAGCGCGGGCGCGAGGGCCAGCGCGGCCGGTGCGTCGTCGGCCAGGAGTCTGCCCCAGTACCCGAAGGCGTTGGAGGCGAATTGCTCCGTCTCGGCCTGGTCGGCACAGATCCCCTGCCGACGTAGAGCAGTCAGGATCAGCAGCTCGACCGTGCCCGCCAAGTCCATCTTCTGGACCATGGTCAGCCACGCCCGGGCGCTGAGGACCTGGACGGTGTGGGGGTCCTGGGGGCCGTAGGCGGCGCTCAGCAGGGTCTCCAGGTGGTAGGCGTGCATCACCGCGGCGGGAGTGTCCCCGGCCTGGTGCGCGTCCACCATCCGGTTCCAGGCCGGGCGATACACCTCGGGGAGCAGGCCGCGTTCATCCGCGGACGGGGCCGGCTCGGGATCCACGAGGTCGGGCGTCGGGGCCGGGCCCGCGGGTGCTGCCGGTGGCCGGCTGGGGCCGGAGTGGGCGACGGCGTCGAACACGGTCCCGTCCGGGCACATGATCAGGTTCCAGGGGTGGGGCGAGGCCGGCTCGACCGCGCGGGCACGGACGGGCCGTCCGGCGAGCGCGGCGCGCACCTGGAGTTCGCGGCGGCCGGCTTCGCGTAGCTGCTCGATGTCGTGGCCGGTGGTGACGGTGGCGCCGTCCAGGGACAGGACGAGTCCGTGCTCCTCGTCGGGGGAGATGAGCAGGGCGTAGGCGGGCTGCGCGGGTACGTCGGTCGGGTCGTGGTCGGTCATCATCCGCCCCTCGGGAAGTAGGGGGGCGTCCACCCTTGGTACTGGGCGCCCCATTTGGATTCGATCTCGGAGGCCGGGACCAGGCCGACGTAGCCGGGGCGGCGGATGTCGTTGCTGATGATCATGCCGTTGCCCAGGTACACCGCGACGTGGCCGTAGATGCTGCCGGTCTCCCAGAACATGAGCGCGCCGGGCGGGACGTCGCGGCTCCCGGGGTGTTTCAGGTGGGCGGGCATCAGCCGGTAGTGGGTGATCGCCGCTGCGGTGCCGGCGTACCGCCACCCGTAGGCCCGGGCCGCGAACTCCAGGCACCGGCGCTTCCACCGGTTCTCGCCCAGGGCGGGTTGTCCCTTCGCCCAGGCGATGGCGTCGGCGGTCGAGCGGCGGTTGGCGACCTCCGGCGGCCAGTCGGCCTCGGCGTCGTGGAACGGGGCCCCGACCGTGGGGTCGTCCCCGGTGCAGGCACCCGGCGGCAGGTCGGAGGGCTCGACGGACGGCGCCCACGTGGGCCGGTTGCCGGTGGCGGCACCGAGGCGGTCCAGGTCGATCCCGGCGCGAGTCGCCAGGCTTTCGGCCTGGAGCCGGCGGGTGGCGTAGAGCTGCGGGTACGCCGAGCGCTGCACCGCCTGCGCGGCCCGGCCCGGGTCCATCACCTGCCAGGCGGGGACGTCGACCAGCCCCGGCGGCCGGCCCGGATTCCCCCCGAAGAACAGCGCGGTGGCGCGCTCCGGGTTGGTGACTTCGGCCGGCGTCCCCCACCCCTGCGAGGGCCGCTGCTGGTAGAGGCCGAGGGAGTCCAGGTGCCCGCGTGGCAGGTTCTGCAGGCCGCTCTCCTGAAGTCCGGTCATGAGCGCGATCAACGTCGCGCGGCCGGGCAG
>NZ_JBFBGK010000143.1:0-17285 GCF_040684615.1 Streptomyces sp. NPDC089919 | reverse complement strand
TTCGCCAAGGACGTCAAGTTCCTCAAGCACGACCTCGTCCTGCACCTGCGCGACCTCCCCCTCCTCGACGACGCCTACCGGCACGAGTTCGCCGAACTCGCCAACGGCTACCTCGCCACCATCGACCCCGGCGCCTACGACCACGTCCAGCCCCTCCAGGCCATCTGCGCCTACCTCCTCAGCAAGGAGGACTGGGACAACCTCCTGCCCACCGCCGAGGCGCTGACCAACAAGGGCCGGCTGACCTCCCCGCTCGCCGAGCACGAGGGCCGGATCTACTGGTGCGCCGAGCACCTGGATGAGCCCGAGGCCCGCCGGATACTGGACGTCACGGCCGACGGCTACCACACCCGTCCGCTGACCGGGCTGACCCTGGGCAACCGGCTCTCCTCGTACGAGGACGACGGCCGCGGCACCGTCCGGATGTCCGGCTCGGTGGTCAACCCGCTCGGCCGCATCAAGCCCGGCGCCGAGCTGAGCGCCGAGCTGGAGTTCCGGGCCCGCCGCCAGGTGGGCGTGAAGTCCTTCCGCTTCCCCGTCGCCGAGGTCCGGCACACGCCCACGGCCATCGAGTGGTCCGCCGAGGCGGACGTGGCCGGCACGGTGCGCCCGCTGGGCGTCATCGACGCCGTCTGGGACGTCCGGCTGATCCTGAAGGCCGACGGCCAGAAGCTGACCACCCGCGTCTCGGTGGGCGGCACGGACCTGGAGGCGGCCCGCTCCCTGCGGGTGCGGCCCCGGCTGACCCGGCTGGTCTCCGACCGCTTCCTGCCGGAGATCACCAAGAAGGGCAACCTGTCGTACGTGCTGACCGCCGAGGGCAAGGCGGCGGTGCGCACCACGGAGCTGCTGGGCGGGGCCATGCAGTCCGCACCGGCCCGGGTGGTCAAGAAGGGCCTGCGCAAGGCCCTCAAGGCCAAGCGGAACTGGGGCTCGGGCGCTCAGAAGGTCAAGGTCTACCACGACGTCTTCGCCAAGCTGCCGGTCAAGAAGGGCCTGGTCGTCTTCGAGAGCCACCTGGGCAAGCAGTACAGCGACAGCCCGCGGGCGATCTACGAGGAGATGCGCCGCCAGGGCGTGAAGTTCGACGCCGTGTGGTCCTACGCGGGCGGCAAGCCGGCCGGTTTCCCGCAGGACGCGACCCTGGTCAAGCGGTGGGGCTGGACGTACCTGCGGGCACTGGCGCAGGCCGAGTTCTGGATCGACAACCAGGGCTTCCCGCTCGCCCTGACCAAGCGGCCGGCCACCACCTACATCCAGACCTGGCACGGTTCCGCGCTCAAGCGCATGGGCTTCGACGAGCCCCGGCTCAAGGCGCAGGGCCGCTCGGGGCAGCAGGCCTTCCAGAAGGCGCTGGACCGCTTCGACCACTTCCTGATCCGGTCGGAGCACGACACCCGCACCCTGGCCAAGGGCTTCCGGCTCAAGGACGAGGTCCTGCTCCGCACGGGCTACCCGCGCAACGACGACCTGGTCGCGGCGCACCGCGCCGAGGCGACCAGCGGCGAGCGGGTCCGCGGCCCGCTGGCGGCCGAGCTGGGCATCCCGGCCGACAAGAAGGTCCTGCTGTACGCACCGACCTTCCGCGCCAACCAGGACGGCGCGGTCCGCGGCTTCGAGCTGCCCTTCGACGTGGAGGAGTTCGCCGAGCGCTTCGGCGACCGGTACGTGCTGCTGATCCGCACGCACTACCTCAACAACGTCACCCTGCCGCCGTCGGTGCGCGGCAAGGTCCTGGACGCCACGAAGGTGCACGACGTCACGCCGGTGCTGGAGCTCGCCGACGCGCTGATCACGGACTACTCGTCGGTGATGTTCGACTACGCGCTGCTGGACCGGCCGATGCTCTTCTTCGCGTACGACTACGAGGAGTACGCCACGGACATCCGGGGCACGTACTTCGACCTCAAGGAAAAGGCGCCGGGGCCGGTGCTGGCCACCGCCGACGAGCTGTTCGACGCGGTCGACGGCCTGGAGGAGGCGGAGGCGAAGTTCTCCGAGTCGCGCCAGCGCTTCGTGGCGGAGTTCGGCGCGTACGACCGCGGCGACGCCGCCCGGCAGATCGTCGAGAAGTTCTTCACCAGGAGAGGCAATTAGTTGACCGAACGGCCCGAGGGGACCACGGCCGCCACCGGCGGCCGTGACGTCTTCCTCGTCTCGAACAGCGTGGACGAGTTGGGTGGTGTGACCACCTGGTCGCACCAGATGGCGGGCCTGATGGCCGGCCTCGGCCACCGCGTCCAGGTGATCGGCATCGCACCCGTCGAGGAGCACCTGCGCCAGGAGTTCCCGGCGGACCTGCCCTACGGCACGACGACGCTGTACGAGAAGAGGCCGCCGACGATCCCCCCGATAAGGGGGATCAGAGGGAAGCTGAACGCCCCCGAGCGGGCCCGCCGGGCCGCCCGGGCCGCTCACATGCGGGAGCAGGCCGACCGGCTGTCCGCCCTCTTCCGGGCCGCCCGGCCCGGGGCCGTGGTCATCGTCACGCAGGTCTGGGCGATGGAGTGGGTGGCGCTGGCCGACACCAAGAACGTCACGGTGATCGGCATGAGCCACGAGTCGTACGCGGCGAGCGTGAAGTCCTCGCGGGCCGCCCGGGTGCGCCGGTACTACCACGACGTGGACCGGCTGCTGGTGCTCACGGCCGAGGACGCCGACTGCTGGATCCGGGACGGCATGGACAACGTCGGCTCCATGCCGAACCCGCTGCCCTTCATGCCCGCCGCCCCGGTCCCGCGGACCGGCAAGGTCGTGGCCAGCATCGGCCGGCTCTCCGACGAGAAGGGCGTGGACCTGCTGCTCGACGCCTGGGCCGAGGTCGCCCCGCGGCACCCGGACTGGGTCCTGCGGATCTACGGGGCCGGCGAGGACGAGGGGCTGCTCCGCGCCCGCTGCACCGAGCTGGACCTGGACGGCACCGTCGAGTGGATGGGCCGTACCTCCGACGTGCTCGGCGCGCTCCGGGAGGCGTCGGTCTTCGCCCAGGCCTCGCGCGCCGAGGGCTTCCCGATCACGCTACTCGAGGCCATGGCCGCGGGCGTGCCCTGCGCCGCGTTCGACTGCGCGCCGGGGGTCCGGGAGATCATCGAGCACGGTGCGGACGGCCTGCTGGCCCGGGTCGGCAACACCATGGAGCTGGCCGCCCACCTCGACGCCCTCATGGGCGACCGGGAGCTGCGCGACCGCCTCGGCGACGCGGCCTTCGCCCATGTCCGCCGCTACTCCAGCGCCGAGATCACCCGGCGCTGGGAGGACCTGTTCGCCTTCCTCCAGCGGTGAGCCCTCCCCCTTGTGGGGCGTGACAAGGTCCACAAACCCGGATCCGGGCACAGGATCTTTCAGGGCACAGCCGACGGGTCACCATTTGAGGAGTGGTGGCCCGTCGTCCGCGTCCGTAACCTCGGGAAACAGGAAGCAGTCAGGGGCCGTCACCCGAGGAAGTACCCGCATGGGCTCGCGCGTCAGTGTCGTCATACCGGTCCACAACACCGAGAGGTACCTCCAGCGCTGTTTCGACTCGGTCGCCGCCCAGAGCCTGGGCGCGGACCGGATCGAGGTCATCGCGGTGGACGACGGTTCCTCCGACGGCTCCGGGGCCTGGCTCGACGCGTACGCCGCCGCCCACCCCAACGTCACGGTGGTCCACCAGCCCGCCTCCGGGGGCGCGGGCAAGCCCCGCAACGTCGGCATCGAGCGGGCGACCGGCGAGTTCCTGTTCTTCCTCGACTCCGACGACTACCTCGGCGAGGAGGCCCTGGAGCGGCTGGTCGCGATGGCCGAGGAGCAGGACTCGGACGTGGTCTACGGCCGGATCGTGGGCATCGGCGGCCGCCCCGCCCCCGTCGACCTGCGCACCACCAGCCCGGACGTGAGCCTCTTCGACTCCCCCGTCTACTGGACCCTGGCCGCCTACAAGCTGTGGCGGCGCTCGCTGGTCACCGCGCACGGCCTGCGCTTCACCGAGGGCCTGCTGCTCAACGAGGACCTGACCTTCGCGGTCCGGGCCCTGCTGGACGCCCGCCGAATATCCGTGGTCGCCGACCACGACTGCTACTACCTCGAAGGCCGGGGCGACGGCACCAACGCCACCCGGCAGGACGTCGACTGGGTCCGCCAGCTCGCGTTCGTCGGCACGATCCTGGACCTGGTCGCCGAGCGGGTACCGGCCGGCCCCGACCGGGACAAGCTCATGGAGCGGCACTTCCACGGCGAGGTCCTCGCCATGTTCGGCGCCCCCTACCTGGCCCGCGACGAGGCCGGCCGGCGGGCGATGGCCGAGGCGGCCGCCCCGCTGCTGGAGTCGTACCTCACCGAGCGGATCACCGCGGCGCTGCCGCCCCGGCTGCGGCTGCGCGCCCACTGCCTGCGCACCGGCGACCTCGATCGGCTGACCGCGATCGTGGCCGCCGACGCGGACGGCGACCCCGGCCCCACCGTCATCGACGGAGACCGCGCCTACGCGCCCTACCCGGGCTTCCGGGACCCGGCCGGCGCGCTGCCGGACGAGCTGTACGACCTGACCTCCCGGGTGGTGCTGCGCCAGGAGCTCACCGACCACCACTGGGACGGCCCGGTCCTGCGGCTGACCGGCCGGGCCCGGCTGACCGGCCTGGGGCCCGGCACCGGGACGCGGACCGGGATCCTGCTGCGCCGCCAGGGCTACACCTACTGGATCCCCGCGCAGAGCGACGAGGACGGCCGCTACGAGGCCGCCGTGGACACCGCGCACGCCGCCGACGGCGGCCCGCTGCCCGACGGCATCTGGACCATGCGCGTCACCGTCGCCGCGGGTGACCTGGCGAAGGAGGCGTGGCTGCCCCGGCCCGGCGGCGAGGCGTACGACGCGCCGCCGCTGCCGCGGATCGTGGACCGCGGCAAGGCCGCCGGGCTGACCGTGGCCACCGTCTTCCACTCCGAGGCCCACGGGCACGTGAACCTGGACCTCGGCGCCACCCGCTACGCCCTGGGCCGCGACGCCCGGGGCGCGGTGCACCAGGGGCTGCTGGGACGGCAGACCGTC
Organism: Streptomyces sp. NPDC089919; assembly: GCF_040684615.1. Lineage (NCBI taxonomy): Bacteria > Bacillati > Actinomycetota > Actinomycetes > Kitasatosporales > Streptomycetaceae > Streptomyces > Streptomyces sp. NPDC089919. The sequence continues at coordinate 12,262 of NZ_JBFBGK010000143.1, read as the reverse complement.
GAGGCCTCCGCCACGGTGCCCGGCTGGCCCGCCGACGCGCCGGTGAAGCTGGTGCTCACCGCCCCCGGGAAGCCGCCCTTCGTGACCGCCGGCACCGGGCGGTCCTTCGGCGCCGACCGGGTGAGTGCGGCCGCCGGGCTGGCCGGAGCGGCCCCGGGCACCTGGGAGCTGGGCCTGCGCCTGGAGGCCCCCGGCTTCCTGCGGGACCTGCCGGTGTCCGGCCCGGACGGGGAGCCGGTGCTGGTGACCGTACGGCCCTCGGTGCGGCGGCGGCTGGTCCGCAAGGCCCGGCGGACCCTGGGACGGGTCCGGACGGCCGGCTGACGGCCGGGGACGACAGCGGGCCGCCCGCCGCCGGAGGGGATCCGGCGGCGGGCGGCCCGGTGCATGCGACGGGGTGCGGTCAGCGCACCTCGGGGCCCGCGGGGACCCGGTGCAGGCCCCAGCCGGCCCAGGCGGAGCCGATCATCTCGCGGACGTCGTGGCGGGCCTTCCAGCCCAGCTCCCGCTCGATCAGCTCGGCGGAGGCGACCACGCTGGCCGGGTCACCGGGGCGGCGCGGGGTGACCAGCGGGGTCACGTCGTGCTCGGTGATCTCGTTGATGAGGTTCACCATCTCCCGCACCGACACGCCCTCGCCGCGGCCGATGTTGACGGTCAGGTCGCGCGGGGTGCCGGCCTTCGCCCACTCGGCGAGCTTGCGGGCGGCGACCAGGTGCGCGTCCGCCAGGTCCTCGACGTGGATGTAGTCGCGGATGCAGGTGCCGTCCGCGGTCGGGTAGTCGTCACCGAAGATCCGGGGCGCCTCGCCGGCGTCCAGCCGCTCGAAGACCATCGGCACCAGGTTGAAGACGCCGGTGTCGGCGAGCTCCGGGGTGGCCGCGCCGGCCACGTTGAAGTACCGCAGGCAGGCGGTGGAGATGCCGTGCGCCTGGCCGGCCGCCCGGACCAGCCACTCGCCGGCCAGCTTGGTCTCGCCGTACGGGCTGAGCGGCTTGCAGGGGGTCTGCTCGGTGACGAAGTCGACGTCCGGCATGCCGTAGACGGAGGCCGAGGAGGAGAAGAGGAAGTTCTTGATCCCGGCGGCGGCCACGGCCTGCAGCAGGACCGTCAGGCCCTGGACGTTCTCGTGGTAGTAGAACAGCGGCTTCTCGACGGACTCGCCGACCTGCTTCTTGCCGGCCAGGTGCACCACGCCGGTGATCGGGTGCTCGGCGAAGGTCTCGTCGAGGATCAGCCGGTCGAGCACGGAGCCGACCACCAGCGGGACGCCCTCCGGCACACGGTTCGCGTCGCCCGTGGAGAGGTCGTCCAGCACCACGACGCGCTCGCCCGCGAGCAGCATCGCGCGGACCACGTGCGAGCCGATGTAGCCGGCGCCGCCGGTGATCAGGTACGTCATTCGTCACTCCGTGTTCTGTCGTTCGGGCCCGAGCGGCCGTCGGGGGCCGCGCGGGACGTACGGTGCGGGGTGTCAGCCGGCGCCGGTGCGCGCGGTCCGGGCCGTCCTGGCCCGGTACAGCCGGTTCCTGACCAGGCTGGCCACGCCCTGCACGCCGGGGGCGAGCCGCATCGCGAGCGAGCCACTGGCGGTGACGTACGACTGCACCAGCAGAACACCGTACCTGCTGCTGGGGACGGCCCTGCGGCTCTGCTGGTTCCCGGAGCAGCGCAGCGCGGCCAGCAGCGAGCCGCCGTCGGCGCAGTGCACCCGCAGCCGGACGTCCCAGACCTGCAGGCCGCGGCGGCCCCGGCGGCGGCCGGCGACGGCCAGCGGGGTGAGGCCCACCGGGAGCAGCGCCCGCCAGCAGCCGTCCCCCTCAGGAGTGAGGGCCACCGGGCGGGCCACCGCCGGTGCGTCGCCCCGGCGGCTGGTGAACTCCAGGTGCGCGGTGCGGGGCCCGGCGGCCTCGAGCCGGCCGTAGAGGTCCCGGACCCGCACCTCCAGCTCGCCGTCGAGACCGGTCAGCAGCTCGGCGTCGACGGTGACGGGCAGCTCGGCCAGCGGCAGGGTGGCCATGCCGTCCAGGACGGCGCCGGGCAGCTCCTCGCTCCAGACGGCCCGGCCCTGCGGGTCCGTGGCGTACGGCGGGACCAGGCGCGGCGGGTCGGCGGCGAACTGGACCAGCCGGGCCAGGTCGGCCGGCGGGGTGGCCGAGGCCTGCAGGACGTGCGCGGTCCAGCGGGCGGCGGGCCCGGCCGCGGCGATCTCGGCGGGGTCGAAGCCGGCCAGGTAGTCGCGGGTGGCGGTCCACCAGGCGGCCCGGTAGCCGGGGTCGGTGCCGAGCTCGCGCAGGTACATGCGCAGGTCGTACTCGAGGAACTTGACCCGGCAGGCGTGCGCCAGCTCGGCCGAGCCCGCCCGCAGGATCTCGACGGCCTTGCGGTGCGCGGCGATCCGGGCCTGCCAGTTGCCGATGTCGGCGCGGTCCAGCGAGATGGAGACCTGGGCGGCGGCCCGCCGCACGTGCCAGACGTAGACCAGGTCGGGGATGACGGCGATGCGCGGGGCGGCGGCGAGGACCCGGGCGGTGAAGACGAAGTCCTCGTAGATGAAGCGGCCGTCCGGGAAACGGATGTCGTGCTTGTCGAGGAAGGCGCGCTCGTACAGCTTGTTGACGCAGAGGGTGTCGCGGACCAGGTCGGTCTTGTCCAGTGGCCGGGCGATCACCGACGGCGCTTCGTACAGGCCCGGCAGCCAGGGCACGTCGTGCTGCTGCGGCAGCTCGCGGCGGACGCAGGCGCCGACGGTCACGGGGGCGCCGTACCGCTCGGCGGCGGCCAGCAGCGCCGCGGCGGCGCCCGGCGGCAGCACGTCGTCGCTGTCGAGGAAGAGGACGTACGGCGCGCCGGCGGCGGCGATGCCGTCGTTGCGCGGGGTGCCGCAGCCGCCGCTGTTGACGGTCCGGTGGATCACCCGCAGCCGCGGCTCGCGGGCGGCCAGCTCGTCGAGGACGGCACCGGTGCCGTCCGAGGAGCGGTCGTCCACCGCGATGACCTCGGACACCACGGGTCCCTGGGCCAGGGCCGACGCGACGGCCTCGGCCACGAGGCCGGCGTCGTTGTACGCGATCACCACGACGGCGACGCTGCCGTCACGAGCGGAAGCATTACTTCCGTCCGGGTGCTGAGGGAGCACGTTACTCACCCCGGGATCCTACGGGAGCCCGGTGAACGCTTGGTTCCGGGCCGGGGAACGGGCGGTGCCGCACTCCCCCGGGCCCGGCCGCCCGGGCCGCGGAAGACCCCGCGGCCCGGACCGGACGCACCGTCCTAGAACGGCCGGAACTCGTCGTACTCCTGCTGCGCCGAGTCGCCCCGGCGGGCCTCCTTCTCGCGGCGGCGCTGGGTGGCCGGCCGCGGGGCCTCCATGCGGTGGTCCTCGCCACGGCGGCCGAGCATCTCCGCACCGGCCTGCATGGTCGGCTCCCAGTCGAAGACCACGGCGTTCTCCTCGGAGCCGATGGCCACGCCGTCGCCGCCGCGGGCGCCGGCCTTCACCAGCGCGTCCTCGACGCCGAGGCGGTTGAGGCGGTCGGCCAGGTAGCCCACGGCCTCGTCGTTGTTGAAGTCGGTCTGGCGCACCCAGCGCTCCGGCTTCTCGCCGCGCACGCGGTAGACGTCCTCGACCTCGTCGTAGACGACGGTGAAGCCGCTGTCGTCGACCGCCTTCGGGCGGATGACGATCCGGGTGGCCTCCTGCTTGGGCCGGCGGGCGCGCGCCTTGGAGACGATCTCGGCCAGCGCGAAGGACAGCTCCTTCAGGCCGGTCCGGGCGACCGCGGAGACCTCGAAGACCTTGTAGCCGCGCTCTTCGAGCTCGGGGCGGATCATCTCGGCCAGGTCTTGGCCGTCCGGGATGTCGACCTTGTTGAGCACCACGAGCCGCGGGCGCTTCTCGAGGCCGCCGCCGTACAGGCGCAGCTCCTCCTCGATGACGTCGAGGTCGGAGACCGGGTCCCGGTCCGACTCCAGCGTGGCGGTGTCCAGGACGTGCACCAGCACCGAGCAGCGCTCGACGTGCCGCAGGAACTCCAGGCCCAGGCCGCGGCCCTGGCTGGCGCCGGGGATCAGACCCGGCACGTCGGCGATGGTGTAGACGGTCTGGCCGGCCGTGACCACGCCCAGGTTCGGCACCAGGGTGGTGAAGGGGTAGTCCGCGATCTTCGGCTTGGCGGCGCTCAGCACCGAGATCAGCGAGGACTTGCCGGCGCTCGGGTAGCCCACCAGCGCCACGTCGGCGACGGTCTTGAGCTCCAGCACCACGTCGCCGGCGTCACCGGGCACGCCCAGCAGGGCGAAGCCGGGCGCCTTGCGGCGGGCGGAGGAGAGCGCGGCGTTGCCCAGGCCGCCGCGGCCGCCCTCGGCCGCGACGTAGGTGGTGCCTTGGCCGACCAGGTCGGCGAGGACGTTGCCGTCCTTGTCCATGACGACGGTGCCGTCCGGCACGGGCAGGACCAGGTCCTGGCCGTCCTTGCCGGAGCGGTTGCCGCCCTCGCCGGGCTTGCCGTTGGTGGCCTTGCGGTGGGGGTGGTGGTGGTAGTCCAGGAGGGTGGTGACGGCCTGCTCGACCACGAGGATCACGTCACCGCCACGGCCGCCGTTGCCGCCGTCGGGGCCGCCGAGCGGCTTGAACTTCTCCCGGTGGACGGAGGCACAGCCGTGGCCTCCGTTACCCGCGGCGACGTGCAGCTCGACGCGGTCCACGAAGGTGGTCATGGTTGTTGCCTCCAGAAATGACGGGATTGTGCTCTGCCGGGCACTACTGCCCATTAAACGTCTTGTGCAGGTAAACGCGCCGAGGGCGGATCCGTCTTCCCGGCTTTCGCCGGGAAAGACGTGAGATCCGCCCTCGGGAAGTTACGAACGCTCTGATCTAGGAGATCAGGCGGCCGGAACGATGTTCACGACCTTGCGGCCACGGTGCGTGCCGAACTGCACGGCACCGGCCTGCAGCGCGAACAGCGTGTCGTCGCCGCCACGGCCGACGCCCGCGCCCGGGTGGAAGTGGGTGCCGCGCTGGCGGACGAGGATCTCACCAGCGGAGACGACCTGACCGCCGAAGCGCTTCACGCCGAGCCGCTGGGCATTGGAGTCGCGCCCGTTCCGGGTGGACGATGCGCCCTTCTTGTGTGCCATGTCTCAGTCCCTCTTACTTCGCAGCCGCGGGGATGCCGGTGACCTTGATCGCCGTGTACTGCTGGCGGTGACCCTGGCGACGGCGGTAGCCGGTCTTGTTCTTGTAGCGCAGGATGTCGATCTTGACACCCTTGTGGTGGTCCACGACCTCGGCCTGGACCTTGATCCCGGCCAGCACCCACGGGTCGCTGGTCACGGAGTCGCCGTCGACAACGAGCAGGGTCGAGAGCTCGACCGTGTCGCCAACCTTGGCAGTGGAAATCTTGTCAACCTCAACGATGTCGCCGACAGCAACCTTGTGCTGGCGACCACCGCTGCGCACGATGGCGTACACGCGGATCTCTCTCTCACTCGGGACGGAGCTCCTGAAGCCAGCCGGATCCGGCCGATGCACGGGCGGCCTCCCCCGAGCCGTGAGGCCGGGAGGTGAGGTGCTCAGGAGGGTGGCGTGTCTGAGACACGCCGACGGTCAAGGTTACGGGGCCCGGTTTGAGAGGTCAAACCGGGCCCCGTGACCCCGTTACAGCGACGGCTGTCAGGCGTCGGTGGCGGCCGAGACGGACGGCAGCGTCTGCTGCTCGGCCGCCGCGGTCTTCTTCGTCGCCTTCTTGGCCGTGGTCTTCTTGGCCACCGTCTTCTTGGCGACCGCCTTCTTCGCGGTGGTCGTCTTCTTGGCGGCGGCCTTCTTCGCCGGAGCCTTCTTCACGGCCGCCTTGCGGGCGGTCTTCTTGGCCGGCGCGGCCTCCTCGGCCTCCGGGGCCTCGACCGGCGCCTCGGCGGCCTGCGGGGCCTCCGCGGCGGTCTCGGCCGCCGGAGCGGTCACGACCACCACGGCCGCCTCGGCCGCACCCGCCGGCGAACCGGCCGGGGCGGTGGCCTTGCGGGTGGCCCGGCGGCGCGGACGCGCCGGAGCGGCGGTCTCGGCCTCCGCGACCGGCGCCTCGACTACCGGAGCCTCGACGACCGGGGCCTCGGCGACCGGAGCCGCCACGACCTCGGGCTCGGCGGCCGGCACGACCACCTCGGCGACGGCCTCGGCCGCGGCCGGGGCACCCGCCGGAGCAGTGGCCTTGCGCACCGCGCGGCGGCGGGTCCGGCCCTTGGGCGCGGCCTCCTCCGCCGGCGCCTCGGCCACCGGGGCGGCCTCGACGGTCTCCGCGGCGGCCAGGGCCTCGGACACGACCTCGGCGGCCGGCTCCAGGACGGTCTCGGCCGGCTCGGTCACCGGCTCCTCGTCCACCACCGGGGCGGCGGCCGGGGCCTGGGCGGTCACCGGAGCGGTGGCACCACGGGTGGCCCGGCGGCGCGAGCGACGGCCGCGGACGGCCGCCTCCGCCTCGGCGGCGCTGCTGTACAGCTCCTCGTCCTGCGTGAAGGCGGGCTCGGGCAGCGCCAGCGGCGCGGCGGCCTCGGCCGCGACCTCCGCCTCGGACTCCACGGCCTCGGTCTCGGCCGTCTCGACGGCCTCCACCTCGTGGTCGTGCTCGTGGGAGCGGCCGCGCTTGCGCGCCCGCTTGCCGTTGCCACCGGCCGCGGCCGGCTGCTCCATGTGCACGATCACACCGCGGCCGTTGCAGTGGACGCAGGTCTCGGAGAAGGACTCCAGCAGGCCCTGGCCCACCCGCTTGCGGGTCATCTGGACCAGGCCCAGCGAGGTGACCTCGGCGACCTGGTGCTTCGTACGGTCCCGGCCCAGGCACTCCAGCATCCGCCGCAGCACCAGGTCGCGGTTGGACTCCAGGACCATGTCGATGAAGTCGATGACCACGATGCCGCCGAGGTCGCGCAGCCGCAGCTGGCGCACGATCTCCTCGGCCGCCTCCAGGTTGTTCCGGGTGACGGTCTCCTCGAGGTTGCCGCCCTGACCGGTGAACTTGCCGGTGTTGACGTCGATGACGATCATCGCCTCGGTCTTGTCGATCACGAGGGAGCCGCCCGAGGGCAGCCACACCTTGCGGTCGAGCGCCTTGGCCAGCTGCTCGTCGATCCGGTACGTCGCGAAGACGTCGACCTCGGAGGTCCAGCGCGACAGCCGGTCGGCCAGGTCCGGGGCCACGTGGTTCACGTAGCCGTGGATGGTCTCCCAGGCGGTGTCACCGCTGACGATGACCTTCGAGAAGTCCTCGTTGAAGATGTCGCGGACCACGCGGACGGTCATGTCCGGCTCGCCGTACAGCAGGCTCGGCGAAGAGGTCGAGATCATCTTCGACTTCTTCTGGATGTCCTCCCACTGCGCCTGCAGCCGCTCGACGTCACGGCGCAGCTCGTCCTCGCTCGCACCCTCGGCGGCGGTGCGCACGATGACGCCCGCGTCCTCGGGGACGATCTTCTTGAGGATGGTCTTCAGGCGCGCGCGCTCGGTGTCGGGCAGCTTGCGGCTGATGCCGGTCATCGAGCCCTCGGGCACGTAGACCAGGTAGCGGCCGGGCAGCGAGACCTGGCTCGTCAGACGGGCGCCCTTGTGGCCGATCGGGTCCTTGGTGACCTGCACCAGGACCGACTGGCCGGACTTGAGGGCGGCCTCGATGCGGCGCGGGCCGTTGGCCATGCCCAGCGCCTCGAAGTTGACCTCACCGGCGTACAGGACGGCGTTGCGGCCCTTGCCGATGTCGATGAAGGCGGCCTCCATCGACGGCAGGACGTTCTGGACCTTGCCCAGGTAGACGTTGCCGACGTACGAGGTGGCTTCTTCCTTGTTGACGTAGTGCTCGACGAGCACGTTGTCCTCGAGGACGCCGATCTGGGTGCGCTCGCCGCTCTGGCGGACGACCATCACGCGCTCGACGGCCTCACGGCGGGCCAGGAACTCGGCCTCCGTGATGATCGGCACGCGGCGGCGGCCCTGCTCGCGGCCCTCGCGACGGCGCTGCTTCTTCGCCTCCAGGCGGGTGGAGCCCTTGATGGACTGCACCTCGTCGGACGGCTCGGCCTTCTCGCGGGCCGGGCGGGGCTCGCGGACCTTGACGACGGTACGGACGCCGTCCTCGTCGGCGCCCTCGGACTCGACACCGGAGTCACCGCTGCGGCGACGCCGGCGACGGCGACGGCGGCTGGAGCTCGACCCGAGCGCGGAGCCGTCCTCGGCCTCCTCGGCGTCGTCCTCCTCGGCGTCCTCCTGCGCCTCGGCGTCCTCGGCGGACTCGTCGAGGTCGGCGGCCTCCCCGCGACGGCGGCGGCGGCCACCACGGCGGCGGCGACGGCTCGGGCGGTCGCCCTCGTCGCTGTCCTCGTACTCGGCCTCCGGCTCCTCGGCCGGCTCCTCCGCCTCGTCCTCGTCGGCGGCCAGGGGCTCCTCGACGGCCGGGGCGGCCGGCTCGGGCTCGACGGCACCGCCACGGCGGCGCCGACGACGGCCGGCGGGGGCCGGCGCCGGGGTCTCGACGACCTCGGTCTCCTCCACCTCGACCTCGGCCTCGGCGACCTCGGCCTCCTCGGCCAGTCGGGCGGCCTCGGCGGCGGCGAAGGCGGCCGTCTCCGGGGTCTGGAACATCGGCTCGGTGAAGACCGGGGCCTGGAACACGGCCACGGCCGGGCGGGCGGCGCGGCGGCCCTCGGCGGCCGGCGCCTCGGCGGCGGCCCGCGGGGCGGCGCTGCGGCCGGACGAGCGGGTGGCGCGGCGACGGCCGCGGCCCTGCGGGGCGTCCACGGCGTCGGCCACGGTCACGGCGGGGCGCTGCGGGGCGGCCTCGGCGGCGGGGGCCTCCTCGACGGCGGCCTCGGCCACGGCGGCGGGGGCGGTGACGGCGCGGGTGGCCCGGCGGCGGGCGCGCTTGGGCGCGGCGTCCTCGACCGGCTCCGCCACCACGGCGGCGACCGGCTCGGCGGCCGGGGTCTCGACGACCGGCGCGGCGGCCGGGGTGCTCTCCTCGGCGACCGGGGCGGCCACGGCGCGGGTGGCACGACGACGGGCGCGCTTGGGCGCGGCGTCGTCGACCGGCTCCGCCACCACGGCGGCGACCGGCTCGGCGGCCGGGGCCTCGGCCTCGACGGCCTCCTCGGCGACCGGGGCGGCCACGGCGCGGGTGGCGCGGCGGCGGGTGCGCTTGGGGGCGGCGTCCTCGGCCGGCTCCGCCGCGACGGCGGCGGCCGGGGCCTCGGCGGCCTCCGGGGCCTCCTCGACGGCGGCCGGAGCGGCGGCGCGGGTGGCACGGCGGCGGGTGGCGCGCTTGGGGGCGGCCTCCTCGGCGGGGGCCTCGGCGGCCGGCTCGGCCGGGGTCTCCTCGGCCGCGGCGGCGGCCGGGGCGCTGACCGCGCGGGTGGCGCGGCGGCGGGTACGGGCGGGGGCGGCCGGGGCGGCCTCCGGCTCGGCGGCCGGGGCGCTCTCCGCGGCCGGGGCGCTCACCTCGGCCGGCTCGGCGGCCGGCGTGCCGCCGGGCGGGCCCGCCGGGCGGGACGCCGCGCGGCGCCGGCGGCGCGGCGGCAGGGTGTCGCTGGGGCTGTCGTCCGCGACGTTGCGCTGTGCGGAGGCGTCAGTGGTGGATTCGTTCTCGAGCATGCGGGCGGTTCTCCCGTCACGCTCCCGGGCGCCGCGCCTGACTTCCGGTCCCGCACGGTCCGCGCGGGAAGCGCGGACCGGCGTCCGGGGCGCGTGCGCCGCACGGGAGCTCTAGTCCAAGCCCGCCGGTTCCGCACGTGGTCTCACGTGCGGCCTGGCGGAAGTCTTCAGGTCAGTGCGCCGCCCGACCCAGGTGGCTCCCGAGTACCAGGGCTGCGCATCGGCGACCGTCCTTGCGCGGCGGGACCGGCTTACGCCGTCGCGGCGGCAGGTCCGGCGGCCGTGGGTGTGGCGGCCGTGTCTGCCTCGCGGTCGGGCGCGAGCGGGTCGGTCACCGTGCCGGACTCCTCGTCGAAGAGCCCCTGCGCCAGCCTGGTCACCGCTGCGGGGACCGGCGGCGCCAGGTCGGCCACAGCTCGGAGACCGGACAGGACGTCGTCGGGTCGCACGGCAGGTGTCACGTGCCGAACAACCAGGCGCAGTATCGCACAGGCGTCGTCCAGCGGCCTATCAGCCGGGGCAGGAAGGGCCTCGAGGCTCACTACGGCGCTGCGGGCGTCGAAGGTCCGCATGCCGTTCTTGGTGCGGCGCTGGACCTCCACGGTCTCCGCGCCGAGGAAGGCCCCGGCGGCCCGCTCGGCCTCCGCGAGCGCCACGCCGTCCAGGCGCAGCTCCCAGACGGAGGCGGTGAGCCGGTCGGCCAGGCCCGAGGTGCGGGCCTCCACGGCGTCGACGATGTCGAGGCCCACCGGCATCGACTCGTCCAGCAGCGAGCGGAGGGTCTCCGGGTCGCGCTGGGCGGTGAGGGCGATCTCCAGGTACTCGGCCTCGGAGCCGGTGCCCGTCGGGGCGGCGTTGGCGTACGAGACCTTCGGGTGCGGGGTGAAGCCCGCCGAGTAGGCCATCGGCACCTCGGCGCGGCGCAGGGCCCGCTCGAAGGCGCGCTGGAAGTCACGGTGGCTGGTGAACCGGAGGCGGCCGCGCTTGGTGTAGCGCAGTCGGATGCGCTGCACCGCGGGTGCGGGCGGCGGGCCTTCGGGCTGTCGCTTGCCCAGTGGTTCTTCTCCTTGATGCGGGGCGGCACCGCACGGGCGCCGCCCTTGTGACGTCTGTCGCAGCGGGGGCGGCTACGGGGCCGCGCCGACGGCTGTCGTACCCCCAGGGTACGCGCCCCGCACCTCCCGGCTTCCGTCGGCGCCGCCCGCGCCACCTCGGGCTCAGGGCCGGCGGGCCCGCTCCGGGTGGCCCGGCCGCGGGGTCCGGAGGTCGAAGGCCGCGCTGCGCAGGGAGCGTCCCATGGCCTTGGCGAGCGGACGCTCCAGGAAGCGCTGCACCAGGTACGACAGGACGATCAGACCGGCGACCGTGATCCCGACCAGCAGCCAGGGGTCCGTCCGGGTGCCGTAGCGGTGCACGACGGACACGCCGACGATGTCGTGCAGCAGGTACAGCGGGAAGGTCAGCGTCCCCGCGACGGTCAGTCCGCGCCAGCGGATCCGCCGGGTCCAGCCCAGGGCGATGGCGGCGATCAGCAGGAAGAACAGCGTGACCTCCAGCACCAGCCAGCCGCGCCAGGGCGCCCACGTCGCCCAGTTGTTGCGGCCGTGCGGGGCCAGCAGGAAGTGCAGCGCCAGCAGCCACGACATGCCGACGATGCCCCACAGCAGCGGGGTGGGCCGGAAGCGGTACATGAGGTAGAAGGCCATGCCCGCGATGAAGTACGGCGCCGACGCCGGGTTGACCACCATCGTCAGCAGCGGCATGTGCGCGGCCGGCGTCAGCACCGCGGCCACCGTCCACACGCCGCAGAAGACCACCACACGCTGGTAGGTGAGCCCCTTCCAGACCACCACGGCGAAGGTCAGGTAGAAGCACAGCTCCGGCCAGAGCGTCCAGTAGACCGGGTCCAGGCTCTTCACGCCGAGCGGCACCTGGAGCATCGTGGCGTTGGCGAACAGCACCCGCGGATTGGGGTGGCCGAACGGCGTGTCGAGCGTGTACACGACACAGACCGCCACCGCGATCGCGATCCAGTACATCGGGTACAGCCGGGTCACCCGGGAGATGAAGAAGTCGCGCGGTGAGCGCCCCCACGCGCTCATGCAGATGACGAACCCGCTGATCAGGAAGAACAGCTCGACGCCGAGCCGGCCGAAGGCGAAGAAGTCGTGCGTGCCGGGGAAAAGGCTCTGGTACGGCCGCCCCCAGACCTCCTTCATCGCCCACGGCGTCTGCCCGACGAAGTGGAAGAAGACCACGGACAGCGCCGCCAGGAACCGCAGCCCGTCCAGCGCCGCGAGCCGGTCCCGGCGGGCGGGCGGCGGGGCCGCCGCTCTCGGCGCGCCCGTCCCGTCGGCGCCCTCGGCGGCCGCCGTCATCCGTTTCGTCTCCATCGTTCCCCCCACAGTCGTTCGTCCCCTCTCCGCGTCCCCCGCCCGGACCGGTCACCGGCCTGGTCCGAGGCCGGACATGCCGAGGGACCCGCGGTCGTTCGACCGGCGAGTGCACGAAAAGGTTGTGTGATGCACCGTGTGTGATGCGATAACCCGCAGCCTTCGCGTAGGCCCGGTAGTCCAAGCGGAATCTGAGCTTACTGCCAGGCCGGACCGTGACGTCCTGAGAGGTCAC
>NZ_JBFBGK010000142.1:0-17552 GCF_040684615.1 Streptomyces sp. NPDC089919 | reverse complement strand
CTGGGGCAGCAGGCCCACCCGGTACACCGACTCGTTCAGCGCACGGGCGGCCGGGTCCTGCGGGGCGGTCCCCGCCGGCGGCGGGTGGAACAGCGCCTTCACCTCGATCGCCTCGCTCGCGCTGTGGGACCCCGCCGCCCGCCCGGTGGCGGTGCCGCTGCACCAGGCCCTGGCCGCGCTCGCCCACGAGAAGGCCGACACCCTCGTCCTGGACCTGGCCGGCCCGGTCCCGTACCAGGTCACCGGCCCGGCCCTGCTGGCCCTGGCGGAGGGGCGCAGCAGCACGGCGCCCCTGGAGGACCCGGCCGTGGCGGCCGCGGTGCGCGCCGTGGTCGAGGCCGAGGGGACGGTCGTCCGGGCCCACCTGGTGCCCGGTGGCGACGAGGCCGACGGCATCCTCGCGGTGGTCCTGGACGCCCCGGAGGCCGAGGTGCCGCGGGCGGCCCGGCGGGTCGCCGAGGCGCTGGCCGCCGACGAGACCCTGCGGGCCCGGCTGGTCCGCGGGCTCGACCTCGCCCTGCTGCCGGCCGGTGCGGCCGGGCCGGGCGAGCCGCTGTTCCGGCGCTGAGCGCCGCAGGACGCGTACGACGCAGAGCGGGCCCCGGGAAGGATCCCGGGGCCCGCTGCGCGTGGGGCCGGCCGGTGCGGCCGGCGGGCGGATCAGCCGAAGACCGGACCCGTGAACTTCTCGCCCGGGCCCTGGCCCGGCTCGTCGGGGACGATCGAGGCCTCGCGGAAGGCCAGCTGCAGGGACTTCAGGCCGTCCCGCAGCGGGGCCGCGTGGAAGGAGCTGATCTCGGTGGCGCTGGCGGTCACCAGGCCGGCCAGGGCGGTGATGAGCTTGCGGGCCTCGTCGAGGTCCTTGTGCTCGGAGTCCGGCTTGTCGAGGCCGAGGTTGACGGCGGCCGCGCTCAGCAGGTGCACCGCGACCGTCGTGATCACCTCGACCGCGGGCACGTCCGCGATGTCGCGGGTCATGGCGTCGTAGTCGGGCGAGTCGGTGGCGTCGGGTGCGGGGGAGGGCGTCGCGTCAGTCATGCCCCACACGATATGCCGGGTCCCGCGGCCGGCCGTCCCCCGCCCGCCGGAAGCGGAGTCCGGCCACCGGGTTCGCGCCTGCGCCCCGGTCCTGCTAACCTTGTGTGACGACCGGCCGGAGACCCCTGTCCCCGGCCCACAAGTGGAGGCTCCGTACTCCCACCCGACCGCCCTCCGGGGAGGCGGGTCACCGGTCAGGTGGCATCCATCGTTCCGTACGGACGATGGAAAGCCGCCCGAGTCTGCGCCCCGTGTGGTTCATGCGGCGGTGCTCCGGTTCTATGTGGAGCTCCCGCCTGTGTCCCGTGTCCGGGGCGTTTTTCATGCCCCGGTGCCGGTGAGGTCCGACGATACAGACGTCACGCGGCTGTCCTCCAGGCAGCCGTTGGTGCAACCGAGGAGGATCCATCAGCACCGAGCCCCGCATCAACGACCGGATTCGCGTTCCCGAGGTGCGACTTGTCGGTCCCAGCGGCGAGCAGGTCGGGATTGTCCCGCTTGCCAAGGCGCTCGAGCTGGCGCAGGAGTACGACCTCGACCTGGTCGAGGTCGCGGCGTCCGCACGGCCGCCGGTCTGCAAGCTCATGGACTACGGCAAGTTCAAGTACGAGTCGGCCATGAAGGCCCGTGAGGCGCGCAAGAACCAGGCGCACACGGTCATCAAGGAAATGAAGCTCCGGCCGAAGATCGACCCGCACGACTATGACACCAAGAAGGGTCATGTCGTCCGGTTCCTCAAGCAGGGCGACAAGGTCAAGATCACGATCATGTTCCGCGGCCGTGAGCAGTCCCGGCCGGAGCTCGGCTACCGACTGCTGCAGCGCCTGGCGGAGGACGTCCAGGAGCTCGGTTTCGTCGAGTCGAACCCGAAGCAGGACGGCCGAAACATGATCATGGTTCTCGGTCCGCACAAGAAGAAGACCGAGGCGATGGCCGAAGCCCGCGAGGCGCAGGCCGCCCGCAAGGCCGAGCGCCAGGGTCTGCCCGTCGACGAGGCCGACCAGGCCGCCGAGGCGGCCGTCGAGGCCCCCGTCGACGAGTCGATCGAGAACGCCGAGGCCTGATCCGGAGCAGCCGCCCCGGATCACACGACACAACTGACGTTCCCGTACGCCGGTCCCCGACCGGTGGGGACGCCACCGACGAGGAGATAACGGCGCTATGCCGAAGAACAAGACGCACAGCGGTTCCAAGAAGCGCTTCAAGATCACCGGCTCCGGCAAGGTGCTCCGCGAGCGCGCCGGCAAGCGCCACCTGCTCGAGCACAAGTCGTCCAAGCTGACGCGTCGCCTCACCGGCAACGCCGAGATGGCCCCGGGCGACGCCGCGAAGATCAAGAAGCTTCTCGGCAAGTGACGTCCTCCGCTCCCTCGCGGGAGCGGTGACGTCGAGACCGGGACCCATATCGTTTTCGGGCCGTGTGAACACAACCACGGCCCCGCTACAAGGAGTTAACAAGTGGCACGCGTCAAGCGGGCAGTAAACGCCCACAAGAAGCGCCGGGCGATCCTCGAGGCGGCCTCCGGCTACCGCGGTCAGCGTTCGCGCCTGTACCGCAAGGCCAAGGAGCAGGTCACCCACTCGCTGGTCTACAACTTCAACGACCGCAAGAAGCGCAAGGGCGACTTCCGTCAGCTGTGGATCCAGCGCATCAACGCCGCTGCCCGCCAGAACGGCATGACGTACAACCGCCTCATCCAGGGTCTGAAGGCCGCCAACATCGAGGTGGACCGCAAGATCCTGGCCGAGCTGGCCGTCAACGACAGCAACGCCTTCGCCGCGCTCGTCGAGGTCGCCCAGAAGGCGCTCCCGGCCGACGTGAACGCCCCGAAGGCCGCCGCCTGATTCAGGCGCCCCTTCACCGAGGACGCGTGAGCGCCCTCGAGGCACAGCCCGGACCCGCAGGCCCCGCGCCTGCGGGTCCGGTGCGTTGAACGACCCCGCGCACCGCGCCGCACGTACGGAAGTGAGCCCACTCCCATGGCAACCCCCGCCGAGCTGATCTCCCCGCGTTCCCCCCGGGTGGCCGCCGCCCGACGGCTCGCCCGGCGGAACTTCCGCACCAAGGAACGCCGGTTCATCGCCGAGGGCCCCCAGGCCGTCCGGGAGGCCGTCGAGCACCGCGGCGCCGAGGGCGCGACCCTGATCGAGCTGTTCGCCACCGTCGAGGCGGCCGAGCGCTACGCGGACATCGTCGAGGCGGCCCGGGCCGCCGGCGCCCGCGTCCACTTCGCCTCCGACGAGGTGCTGGCCGAGGTCTCGCAGACCGTCACGCCCCAGGGCCTGGTCGGCGTCTGCCACTTCCTGGACTCGCCCTTCGAGGAGATCCTCGCGTCCGGTCCCCGCCTGGTCGCCGTGCTCGCGCACGTCCGCGACCCCGGGAACGCCGGCACCGTGCTGCGCTGCGCCGACGCCGCCGGGGCCGACGCCGTGGTGCTGACCGACGCCTCGGTGGACCTGTACAACCCCAAGTCCGTGCGCGCCTCCGTGGGTTCCCTCTTCCACCTCCCGGTCGCCGTCGGCGTCCCGGTCGAGCAGGCCGTCGAGGGGCTGCGGGCCGCCGGGGTGCGCATCCTCGCGGCCGACGGGGCCGGCAAGGAGGACCTGGACGCCGAGCTCGACGCCGGCACCATGGGCGGTCCCTCCGCCTGGGTCTTCGGCAACGAGGCCTGGGGCCTGCCCGAGGAGACCCGCGCGCTGGCCGACGCGGTCGTGCGGGTGCCGATCCACGGCAAGGCCGAGAGCCTGAACCTCGCCACGGCCGCCGCCGTGTGCCTGTACGCCTCCGCGCGTGCACAGCGGGCGCCCGGAGGGTGCCGCTCCGTGACCCCCAGCTAGTAATGTGGCGCCCCGGGGGCCCACTGCGCTCCTCGGAGATGTGGGGTACGGGGACATGACCGTCGGGACGAACAGCTCACCGAGGGCGCCGCAGGCGGCCGCGATCCCGCCCCAGCCGCTGTCCGGGCCGGGCACCGGGACCGCCGGGGAGCCGGCGCTGGACCCGGACGACCTGCCCGACGGACTGGTCGTCGCCGACGCCCGCGGCCGGGTCGTCTGCTTCAACCGCGCCGCCGCCCGGATCACCGCCACCAGCGCGGCCGGCGCCCTGGGCACCCCCATCGAGCAGGCCCTGCCGCTGGAGGACCTGGAGGGCCGCCGCTGGTGGCAGCTGACCGATCCGTACGGCGGCCTCGCCACCCGCACCGGGCAGCCCGAGCGCAACCTCCTGCTGCCCGGCGGCCGCGAGGTGCTGGTCTCCGCCCGGTACGTGCGCGAGCACGCCACCGGGCCGGTGCACCGCCTGGTGGTCACCCTGCGCGGCACCGAGGCCCGCCGCCGCACCGAGCGCAGCCACGCCGAGCTGATCGCCACCGTCGCCCACGAACTGCGCTCCCCGCTGACCTCCGTCAAGGGCTTCACCGCCACCCTGCTGGCCAAGTGGGAGCGGTTCACCGACGACCAGAAGCGCCTGATGCTGGAGACCGTCGACGCCGACGCCAACCGCGTCACCCGGCTGATCGCCGAGCTGCTGGACATCTCCCGGATCGACTCGGGCCGGCTGGAGCTGCGCCGCCAGCCGGTGGACGTCGCCACCGCCGTCGGCCGGCACGTCCAGGCCCTGACGGCCAACGGCCAGGCCCCCGAGCGCTTCCTGGTGCGGATCGGCCGCCCGCTGCCCGACCTGTGGGCCGATCCCGACAAGATCGACCAGGTGCTGGGCAACCTCCTCGAAAATGCGGTGCGGCACGGCGAGGGAACGGTCACCATCGACGTGGCACCCGCGCACACCGGCAAGAACGAGAAGGGCACGGCGGTCACCGTGACGGATGAGGGCCCCGGCATCCCCGAGGAGTCCATGGGCCGCGTCTTCACCCGCTTCTGGCGGGGCAGCAAGCGCGGCGGGACCGGGCTGGGCCTGTACATCGTCAAGGGCATCGTCGAGGCCCACGGCGGCGACATCACCGTCGGGCGCGGCCCCGGCGGCGGCGCCGAGTTCCGATTTACCCTGCCCGTGAGCGCGCCGGCCTACCTCTCGTAAGTGATCGGGAGTCTCGCCAGGCGGCCCACGGGCTCCTCCACACCCGCCCGCCCCGTAGACTCGTCCTTTGGCACCTTTGCGTCCCTTTGACGAACTCAACCGGTCGGAGCGGGGACCACCAGCCAGCCCATCGGAAGTACGGGAAGAGATGTCGGCACCGAACAAGTCGTACGACCCTGTCGAGGTCGAGGCACTGAAACCGGAAGAGATCGAGCGCATGCGGGACGAGGCGCTCGCCGCCTTCGCGGCCGCCGGCGACCTCGACGCATTGGCGCACGCGAAGACCGCCCACGCCGGCGGCACCTCGCCGCTCGCCCTCGCCAACCGCGAGATCGGCGCGCTGCCGCCGCAGGCCAAGGCCGAGGCGGGCAAGCGCGTCGGCCAGGCCCGCGGCGCGGTGAACAAGGCGTTCGCCGAGCGGCTGGCGGCGCTGGAGGCCGAGCGGGACGAGCGCGTCCTGGTCGAGGAGGCGGTGGACGTCACGCTGCCCCACGACCGCGTGCCGGCCGGCGCCCGGCACCCCCTGACCACGCTGATGGACCGCATCGCGGACGTCTTCGTGGCCATGGGGTACGAGGTGGCCGAGGGCCCCGAGGTCGAGGCGGAGTGGTTCAACTTCGACGCCCTCAACTTCACCCCCGACCACCCGGCCCGGCAGATGCAGGACACCTTCTTCGTCCGGGGCCCCGAGGGCGTCGAGGGCGACGAGTCCGGTGTCGTGCTGCGCACCCACACCTCGCCGGTGCAGGCCCGTGCGCTCCTCGAGCGCCGTGAGCCGCCCGTCTACATCGTCTGCCCGGGCCGCGTGTACCGCACCGACGAGCTCGACGCCACGCACACCCCGGTGTTCCACCAGGTCGAGCTGCTGGCGGTCGACGAGGGCCTGACGATGGCCGACCTCAAGGGCACCATCGACCACATGGTCAAGGCGCTCTTCGGCGACGACGTCACCACCCGCCTGCGCCCGAACTTCTTCCCGTTCACCGAGCCGTCCGCCGAGATGGACATGCAGTGCTACGTGTGCCGCGGAGCGTCGGTGGGCAACCCCGACCGCCCCTGCCGCACCTGCTCCAGCGAGGGCTGGATCGAGCTCGGCGGCTGCGGCATGGTCAACCCGAAGGTGCTGACCGCCTGCGGTGTGGACCCCGAGAAGTACAGCGGGTTCGCCTTCGGGTTCGGCATCGAGCGGATGCTGATGTTCCGCCACAACGTGGAAGACATGCGAGACATGGTCGAGGGTGACGTCCGGTTCACTCGGCCGTTCGGGATGGAGATCTGATGCGGGTCCCGCTTTCTTGGCTGCGGGAGTACGTCGACCTGCCTGCGGGCGAGACCGGTCGTGACGTGCAGGCCAAGCTCATCGACGCCGGTCTCGAGGTCGAGACCGTCGAGCAGCTGGGTGCCGACCTGACCGGTCCCCTCGCCGTCGGCCGGGTGCTGACGATCGAGGAGCTGACGGAGTTCAAGAAGCCGATCCGCTTCTGCACCGTCGACGTCGGCCAGGCCAACGGCACCGGCGAGCCCCAGGAGATCGTCTGCGGCGCCCGCAACTTCGCCGTCGGCGACAAGGTCGTCGTGGCCCTGCCCGGCGCGGTGCTGCCCGGCGACTTCACGATCGCCGCGCGCAAGACGTACGGCAAGAACTCGCACGGCATGATCTGCTCCGGCGACGAGCTGGGCATGGGCGACGACGGCACGCACGGCATCATCGTGCTGCCGCCGGAGGTCGAGGTCGGCACCGACGCGATCGAGCTGCTCGAGCTGCGCGACGAAGTCCTCGACATCGCCGTCACCCCGGACCGCGGCTACTGCCTGTCGCTGCGCGGTGTGGCCCGCGAGACCGCCACCGCGTACGGCCTGCCGCTGCGCGACCCGGCGCTGCTGGACGTCCCGGCCCCGAACTCCTACGGCTACCTGGTCAAGGTCTCCGACCCGTCCGGCTGCGACCGCTTCACCGCGCGCACCGTCACGGGCCTGGACCCCGAGGCCAAGTCCCCGATCTGGCTCACCCGCCGCCTGCAGAAGGCCGGCATGCGCCCGATCTCGCTCGCCGTCGACGTCACCAACTACGTGATGCTCGAGCTGGGCCAGCCGCTGCACGCGTACGACCGCTCGCGTCTGGACGGTCCCCTCGGGGTCCGCCGGGCCGAGCCGGGCGAGAAGTTCACCACCCTCGACGGGGTCAAGCGCACCCTCGACGCCGAGGACCTGGTGATCACCGACAACAGCGGGCCGATCGGTCTGGCCGGTGTCATGGGCGGTGCCGACACGGAGATCGCCGACGCCGTCACCGACCCGGAGACCGGTGCGGTCACCGGCACCACGGACGTCGTGATCGAGGCCGCGCACTTCGACCCGATCACGATCTCCCGCGCCGCCCGCCGCCACAAGCTGTCCTCCGAGGCGTCCAAGCGCTTCGAGCGCGGTGTGGACCCGCAGGCCGCGGCCGCCGCCGCGCAGCGCACCGTCGACCTGCTGGTGCTGCTCGCCGGCGGCACCGCCGAGGCGGGCGTCACCGAGCTGGCCGCCCCGGCCGTCCCGCGGACCGTCGCCATGCGCGCGGACCACCCGGACAAGGTCGCCGGCGTCGAGTACGGCCGCGAGACCGTCGTGCGCCGCCTCCAGGAGGTCGGCTGCGACGTCTACGGCCAGGACGAGCTGGTCGTCACCGTCCCGTCGTGGCGTCCCGACCTCGCCGAGCCCAACGACCTCGCCGAGGAGGTCATCCGGCTCGAGGGGTACGCCAACCTCCCCTCGACCCTGCCGCAGGTGCCCTCCGGCCGTGGCCTGACCGCCCGGCAGCAGCTGCACCGCCGGGTCGGCCGCGCGCTGGCCGGCGCCGGTTACGTCGAGGCGCTGAACTACCCGTTCATCGGCGAGGGCGTCTTCGACCAGCTCCAGCTGCCCGCGCACGACGCGAGCCGCCAGGTCGTCAAGCTGGTCAACCCGCTCTCCGACGAGGAGCCGGCGCTGCGCAGCACCCTGCTGCCGGGCCTGCTGGGGACGCTGCGCCGCAACGACAGCCGTGGCAGCCACGACCTCGCGCTCTTCGAGACCGGTCTGGTCTTCCGGGCCGGCGCGCAGCCGGGCGTCGCGGTGCGGCTGCCCGTCGACCGCCGTCCCACGGACGAGGAGATCGGCACGCTCAACGCCGCGCTGCCGGCGCAGCCGCGGTACGCCGCGGTCGTGCTGGCCGGGGCCCGCGAGCAGGCCGGCTGGTGGGGCAAGGGCCGCCCGGCCGACTGGGCCGACGCGGTCGAGGCCGCCCGGTCGCTGGCCGTCGAGGCCGGTGCCCCGCTGGTGATCCGCCAGGGCCAGTACGGCCCCTGGCACCCGGGCCGGTGCGCCGAGCTGGTCGTCACCCTCGACGGTGTCGAGCAGGTCATCGGCCACGCCGGTGAGCTGCACCCGCGCGTCGTCAAGGCGCTCGGCCTGCCGGACCGCACCAGCGCCATGGAGCTGGACCTCGACCGGCTGGCCGCGGCCGGCGGGCAGGCCCTGCACGCGCCCCGGATCTCCGCCTTCCCGGTGGCGACCCAGGACGTGGCGCTGATCGTCGACGCGTCGGTGCCGGCCGCCACGGTCGAGGCCGCGCTGCGCAAGGGCGCCGGCGAACTGCTGGAGTCGCTGCGGCTGTTCGACGTCTTCACCGGCGAGCAGGTCGGCGAGGGCAAGAAGTCGCTCGCGTACGCGCTGCGCTTCCGCGCCGCCGACCGCACGCTGACGGCCGAGGAGTCCACGGCCGCCCGCGACGCCGCGGTGGCCCTGGCCGCCGAGCGGACGGGTGCGGTGCTCCGCGGGGCGTGATGTCGTGAACAGAATGAGGGGCACACCTGAAGGTTTCGGGTGTGCCCCTCACTCATTCGGGTGAGATCTTCCGTCTGGGGTCTTGGCCGGATCCCGCCGCTGGACACAATCGTTCCGGCCGCGGGGCGACGGGCGACTGCCGAGGATCCCCCACACCGGCTTCGAGCGCCGCCTCCGGGGCGGCCCGGGCCACCGAGAACGGACACGGCCTCCACCTCAGGCTCCGGGGAGGCCGGCGTGACGGGATTCAGGGTGCGGTGCCCGCTGACCGGGGACGTGCCCCCGCTGCGCCGGGCGTGCCTGCTCGGCTGGGCGCTGGTGGCGGTGCTCTGGGAACTGGGCGCCCCCGAGGGGCTGCGCGGCCCGTTAGTGACCCGGCTGGTCACCTGCGCGTCCTTCCTGGGCCTGGGCGCCGTGCTGGCCCTGTGCGTGCGCCAGGGCCCGCTCGCCGAGCTGGCGCGGGCCCAGGAGGTCGCGGGCGCCGCCCAGCGGGCCCTGCTGCACCCGCTGCCGCCCCGGCTGGAGGGGCTGGCCCTGGCGGCCGTACAGAGCTCCGCCAGCCGCGGGGCCGCCATCGGGGGCGACCTGTACGCCGCGGTACCCAGCCGGTACGGCGTGCGGGTGGTCATGGGCGACGTCCGCGGGCACGGGCTGCCCGCGCTGGACGCGGCCGCGGCGGTGCTGGGCAGCTTCCGCGAGGCGGCGTACGACGAACCGGAACTGGCCGGCGTCCTGCGGCGGATGGAGCGGGCCCTCCAGCGGCACCTGCGCGAGCGGGACCGGCCCGAGGCCGCCGAGGAGTTCGTGACCGTCCTGCTGCTGGAGATCGCCCCCGACGGCCGGCTCTCCGCCCTCAACTGCGGCCATCCGTGGCCGTACCGCCTGGACGCCGGCGGCCGGCTGCCCGAACTGCTGGCCGGCGCCGAGACCTTGCCCCCGCTGGGCGTGCTGCCGCTGCCGGCCGCCCTGGTCGCGCGGCCCTGCGGACTGCTGCCGCCCGGGGACGCCCTGCTGCTGCACACCGACGGACTGGCGGACGCCCGGGACCGGCAGGGGCGGTACTTCCCGCTGGCCGGGGTCCTCGGCGCGGCACCGCCGACCCGGCCGCCGGCCGCGCTGGCCCAGGACGTGCACGCCGCGCTGCTGCGCCACACCAGCGGGCGACTCGCCGACGACGTCGCCCTGCTGGTGGTGCGCAACGACCGCCGCCCGCTGCCCGCGCATCCGAACGGGCAGGCGGTGTGCGCCGGGCAGTGACCCCGCACGGGACCTGACAGGTCCCGAGAGCGGGGCCTCATGACGGCGGTCGCTGGGCGCCGCCCGTCCTGCCGCGGAGTGTCGGGCAGACGGCAGGACGAGCGGCGCGGTACGGGCCGTCGCACTGTACGAGGGGGAGCCGACGGCCCGGGGCTGCCTCTTGGCGAGGCGCTTGAAGTCAACCGCCCCGCGGTGCCCCGGGGGCAGGGTGCGCCGCGCATTTATGCGCGCACTTCCTTCGCACCCCGTGTGAAGGATCACCGTGCCCACTACCCTGGCTCCGACGAGCCCTTGGAGGGGCCCATGCAGCCCAACACCCTGCTCGACGCCCTCCTCGCCGAGGCGGGCATCTCCAACGCGGGCCTGGCCGCGCGGGTCAACGCGGCCGGCCGCGGCCGCGGACTGGCCCTGCGCTACGAACACACGGCCGTGGCCCGCTGGTTGAAGGGCCAGCGGCCCCGGGGGCAGGTGCCCGACCTGATCTGCGAGGTCCTGGGGGCCCGGCTGGGACGGGCGTTGGGCCTGGACGACATCGGGCTCGGGCTGCCGGGTGCGCCCGCCGACCCGGGCCCCTCGCCGCTGTCCGGCTTCGTCGACCGGGCCACCGCGCTGTGGCGCGCCGACGAGCAGGGCCGGGTCCCGGTGCCGGGCGCGGCGGCGGTCACCGGCACCCCGGCGGTGATCCCCGTCTGGGAGTGGGAGAACCCGCCCGAGGACGGGGACGTCTCGCGCTCGGGGCCCACCCCGGTCGGCCCCGAGCACCTGGAGGTGCTGCGGGCCGCCCGGGTCCACTACGAGCTGATGTACCGGCGGGCCGGCGGGATGGCCACCCGGGCCCGGATCGTGCGCTTCCTCGGCAGCGAGACCGCCCCGCTGCTGCGCGGCAGCTACCCCGACGCGCTGGGCCGGCAGCTGCACCGGGCCACCGGTTCGCTGGTGGCGGTGGCGGGCATCTGCGCGTACGACTCGGACGCCCACGGGCTCGCCCAGCGCTACTTCCACCAGGCCCTGCGGCTGGCCAAGGCCAGCGGGGACCGGGGGCTGGGCGCCTATGTGATCGCGCTGATCGTCAACCAGTCGCTGCACCTGCGCGAGTACCGGCAGGCGGTGGCCTTCGCCGAGGCGGCGCTGCGGGCCGCGGGGGAGCACACCACCGCCGCGCTGGCCGCCGACCTGTACGCGATGCAGGCCAAGGCCTACGCCCAACTCGGCGACGGGTCCACCGCGTTGGACTGCATCCGGCGGGCCGAGCAGGCCGCCGGGCGGATCCGGCCGGGCAGCGAACCGGCCGAGACCGGCTACGTCCAGCCGGGCCTGGTCAACGTCCAGGTGGCGCAGGCCCTGTTGAGCCTGGGGGACCTGCCCGGGGCGTACGAACAGGCCGCGGCGGCCGCCGCCACCCCGGCGCACGACCGGGGCCGGGTGCACCGGCTGGCGATGCTGTGCGAGGTGGAACTGCGGCTGGGCGAGCCGGACCGGGCGCTGGCGGCGGCGGCCGAAATGGCCGAGCGGGCCCGGGGGATGGAGTCCCGGCGGCTGCGGGAGCGGCTGAGCACGGTGCGCGCCGGGCTGCTCGGCAGCGGTAGCGCCGAGGCCCGCCGGACGGCGGAGTTGATCGACGGGGCGCTGCGCGTTCCGCTGTGACCGGCCGGCTGCTGCCATGTTGCCACCGACTCGAACGGAAGGTGGCACGACCGTGCAGTGGACGAACCTGAGCGAACAGACCGTGTACCAGAACCGTTGGTTCCGGGTGAACCTGTCGGACGTCGCGCTCCCCGACGGCCGGCACCTGGACCACTACCTGATCCGGCTGCGCCCGGTGGCGGTGGCAACCGCGGTCAACGCGGCCGACGAGGTGCTGCTGCTGTGGCGGCACCGCTTCATCACCGACAGCTGGGGCTGGGAACTGCCCGCCGGCGTGGTCGAGGACGGCGAGGACATAGCGGCCGCGGCGGCCCGGGAGATGGAGGAGGAGTCGGGCTGGCGTCCGGGACCGCTGCGCCACCTGATGACGGTGGAGCCCTCCAACGGCCTCACCGACGCCCGGCACCACCTCTTCTGGTCCGAGGAGGCCGAGTACACCGGCCACCCGGCGGACGACTTCGAGTCCTCCCGCCGGGAGTGGGTGCCGCTCAAACAGGTCCCCGATCTGGTCGCCCGGGGTGAGGTGCCCGCCGCCGGGATGGCGGCCGGCCTGCTGCTCCTGCACCACCTGCGGCTCGGCTGAGCCGGGCGGCGCGTACGGCGCCCGGCCGGCGGACCGGCCGGGCGCCCGCGGACTCACCCGTACGGGTAGAAGCCCGAACCGCTCTTGCGGCCCAGCCGGCCAGCGTCGACCATGCGCTGGAGCAGCGGGGGAGCGGCGTACAGCGGCTCCTTGTACTCGGCGTACATCGAGTCGGCGATCGAGACGATGGTGTCCAGGCCGATCAGGTCCGAGAGCTTCAGCGGGCCCATCGGGTGGGCGCAGCCGAACTCCATGCCGTTGTCGATGTCCTCGCGGCTGGCGATGCCCGACTCGAACATCCGGATCGCGGACAGGAGGTACGGCACCAGCAGCGCGTTGACGACGAAGCCGGAGCGGTCCTGGGCGCGGATCGCGTGCTTCTCGAGCACCTGGGTGACCAGGGCGTCGGCCCGCTTGATGGTCTCCTCGGAGGTGGTCAGCGCCGGGATCAGCTCGACGAGCTTCTGGACCGGCGCCGGGTTGAAGAAGTGGATGCCGATGACCTGGTCGGGGCGGGAGGTCGCCACCGCCAGCTTCACCAGCGGGATCGAGGAGGTGTTGGAGGCGAGGATCGCGTCCGGACGGGTGATCACCTGGTCGAGGACCTTGAAGATCTCCGTCTTGACCTGCTCGTTCTCGACCACGGCCTCGATGACCAGGTCCCGGTCGGCGAACTCGCCGAGGTCGGTGGTGAAGGAGAGGCGGGCCAGGGTCGAGTCCCGCTCCTCCTCGCTGATCTTGCCGCGTTCGGCGGCCTTGGTCAGCGAGTTGTACAGCCGGGTACGGCCGATCTCCAGGGCCTCGCCCGTGGTCTCGGCGACCTTGACCTCAAGGCCACTGCGGGCGCACACCTCGGCGATGCCCGCACCCATCTGGCCGCAGCCCACAACGCCGACCCGTGTGATGTCGGAAGGGAGGTCAGTCACTTCGTGCCTTTCGCTGCTCATCCTCGGCGGGGCCCCCGTCTGATTCCGGCGCCCGCCACGCCCCCCGACGTTACTCCCGACCCTGCGCCGGTCGGCGGCCCGGGGCGGGCATGCTGTCCGCATACGGACTGCCGTCACTCTGTGAAATGGGAGCGTCACATGACGTACATGGGCCGTCGGGGACTGCTGACGGGGGCGGCCGGGCTCGCCGCCACCGCCCTGACCACCGCGATCGCCGCCGGAACGGCCTCCGCCGCCGGCGCGGCCACCCACCCGGAAGCAGCCGGTCCGCGCCGGGGCCCGGCCGCGCCGGAGTTCCGCGGGATGTGGCTGGCGACGGTGGAGAACCTGGACTGGCCTTCGAGGGCGGGTCTGAGCGCCGCGCGTCAGCAGTCCGAGCTGCGCGCCTACCTGGACACGGCGGTGCAGCGCCGGCTCAACGCGGTCGTCCTCCAGGTCCGCCCGGCCGCGGACGCGTTCTGGCCCTCGGAGTACGAGCCCTGGTCCGGCTGGCTGACCGGCACCCAGGGCAAGCACCCGGGCTGGGACCCGCTGGGCACCGCCGTGGCCGAGGCGCACGCCCGCGGGCTGGAGCTGCACGCGTGGTTCAACCCGTACCGGGTGGCCAACCACACCGACCGCTCCCGGCTGGCCGCCTCCCACCCGGCGCGCGCCTACCCCGAGTGGACGGTGAGCTACGGCGGGCGGCTCTACTACAACCCGGGCATCCCGGAGGTGCGGGCCTTCGTCCAGGAGGCGATGCTCGACGCGGTCGCCAAGTACCCGCTGGACGCGGTGCACTGGGACGACTACTTCTACCCCTACCCGGTCAGCGGCGAGGAGTTCGACGACGACGACGCCTACGAGGAGTACGGCGGCTCCTTCGCCTCCCGGGGCGACTGGCGGCGCAACAACGTCGACCTGCTGGTCAAGGAGATGGGCGAGGCGATCGCCCGGGTCCGGCCCGGCACCCGCTTCGGGATCAGCCCCTTCGGCGTCTGGCGCGACCGTGCCAACGACCCGCTGGGCTCCCCGACCGGCCCGAGCCTGGGCTCGTACGACGAGCTGTACGCCGACACCCGGCTGTGGATCACCTCGGGCTGGATCGACTACGTGGTGCCCCAGCTGTACTGGCACATCGGGCACCCGTCGGTGGACTACGCCAAGCTGACGCCCTGGTGGGCCCAGGCGGTGCGGGGCACGGGGGTGGACCTGTACATCGGTGAGGCGCTCTACCGGGCCGACGCGAACAGCGAGACCGCGGCCTGGCGCAAGGTGGACGAGCTCTCCCGGCACCTGACGCTGGCGGCCCGCTACCCCGAGGTCCGCGGCCACGTCTACTTCTCGGGAAAGCAGGTGGCCGCGGACCGTCTCGGTGCCATGGCGCGGGTGGTCAAGGACCACTACCCCACGGCGGTGCCGCCGCGCTGACCGCGCGGCGCCGTCCTCAGTGGCCGGGCTCGCCCGGGTGCCGTACCTGGCAGTCGGGTCCCGGGGACATCAGGGCCTCGTGGCCGTCCGGGAAGCGCACGCGGTACGGCGGCATGCCGTTCTCGCCCAGCACCTGGGTGATCTCGCCCACCTTGTCCTGCTGGCCCACGACCCTGCCGTGCTGCACCAGCTGGTCGCCCTCGGTCGCTCGCATCTGCTGACCTCCCTCGGAGCCGGTCCGATCCGGTGACAGCAGTTTACGGCGGTTCGGGCGGTTTGAGCCTGCCCGGCCGGGGGCTTCCGGTGCTGACCGTCTACGCCCGCTGGGTGACGGCGATGCAGACGAGGACGGCCCCCGCCGCGACCGGGGCGGCCGGGGTCAGGTGCTCGCCCAGCAGCGCCACCGACCACACCAGGGTCAGCAGCGGCTGGGCGAGCTGGAGCTGGCTCGCCCGGGCCGCGCCGATCTCGGCCATGCCCCGGTACCAGACGTACAGGCCCAGGAAGGTCGAGCCGGCCGCCACCCAGGCCAGGCCGATCAGCCCGTGCGCGCCCAGGTGCACCGGTTCGTACGCCAGCCCGAGCGCGGAGCCGGTCAGGGACAGCGGCAGGCAGCCCACCAGCGCCCAGCCGATGACCTGCCAGCCCGGCATCTCCCTGGCCAGCCGGGCGCCCTCGGTGTACCCGGCCGCGCACACCAGCAGGGCGCCGAAGAGGTAGAGGTCGCCGGTGGTGGGCGCGCCCCCGCTCTGGGCGAGGGCGAAGGAGAGCACCACCACCGCGCCGGCGACCGCGGCGGTCCAGAAGGTCCGGGACGGCCGGGCGCCGGTGCGCAGGGCCGAGAGGGCGGCCGTGGTCAGCGGCAGCAGGCCGACCACCACGGCCGCGTGGGAGGTGCTGGAGGTCTGCAGCGCCAGGGTCGTCAGCATCGGGAAGCCGACCACCACGCCCCCGGCGACCACGGCCAGCGGGGCCCACTGCGCCCGCCGGGGCAGCGGCACCCGCAGCGCGAGCAGGAAGACGCCGGCCAGCAGGGCGGCCAGCGCGCTGCGCAGGGCCACCAGTGACCAGGGGCCGAAGCTCTCCAGGCCCCAGGCGGTGGCGGGGAAGGTGAGCGAGAAGGAGAGCACGCCGAGCGCGGCCAGCGCCGTGCCGGTGCGGGCGGCGGACCGGTCCGCCGCCGGGGTCGACGCCCGGTCCGCCGCCGGGGCCGTTCCCTGGCCCGTCCCCGGGGTCGGGACGACCGCTATCGTCGGGAGCGTAGTAGCGCTATTCTGTGCTGTCATGAATCAGCGTAGCAGTGAGGGTGAGCTGGCGGAACTCCTGCGATCGGAGCTGAACCGCTACTCGGTGGGGGAGAAGCTGCCGTCCAGTCGGGTGTTGGTGGAGCGGTTCCGGGTCAGCCCGGTGACCGTGACCCGGGCGCTGGCCCGGCTGGCCGCCGAGGGCCTGGTGGTCACCCGGCCCGGGGCGGGGGCCTTCCGGGCGGAGCCCCGGCCGGCGGCCGCGCCCGCCGGGGACACCTCCTGGCAGGAGATCGCGCTCAGCGCCGACCCGGGCGGGGACGCGGTGCCCCGGTCGGTGGACGCCTCCGGAGTGCTCGCCAGCCTGACCGCTCCGCCCACCGGGGTCATCGAGCTCAACGGCGGCTACCTGCACCCCTCCCTCCAGCCCGAGCGGGCGATGGCCGAGGCGCTGGCCCGGGCTGGCCGCCGGCCCGGCGCCTGGGGGCGGCCGCCCATGGAGGGCCTGACCGACCTGCGCGACTGGTTCGCCCGGCAGATCGGCGGCACGGTCACGGCCGGGGACGTCCTGATCACCGCTGGCGGGCAGAGCGCCCTGACCACGGCCCTGCGGGCGCTCGCCGGGCCCGGTGCGCCGGTGCTGGTCGAGTCCCCGACCTACCCCGGGATGCTGGCCATCGCCCGGGCCTCCGGGCTGCGGCCGGTCCCGGTCCCGGTGGACGCCGACGGGGTGCGCCCGGACCTGCTGGAAGCGGCCTTCCGGGCCACCGGCGCGCGGCTGTTCATCTGCCAGCCGCTCTTCCAGAACCCGACCGGCGCGGTGCTCGCCCCGGCCCGGCGGGCCGAGGTGCTGGCCATCGCCCGGCGGGCCGGGGCGTTCGTCGTCGAGGACGACTACGCGCGGCACATGGGCCACGAGGACAGCGGGCCGCTGCCCGCCCCGCTGGCCGCGGCGGACCCGGACGGGGTGGTGGTGCACCTGCGGTCGCTGACCAAGGCCACCTCGGCCAGTCTGCGGGTGGGCGCCCTCGCCGCCCGGGGGCCGGTGCTGGAACGGCTGCGCGCCATCCAGGTGGTGGACAGCTTCTTCGTGCCCCGGCCGCTCCAGGAGGCCGCGCTCGAACTGGTCGGCGCACCGGCCTGGCCCCGGCACCTGCGGGCGGTGGCCGGCGCGCTGCGGGAGCGGCGCGAGGCCCTGCTGGCCGCGGTGCGCACCGGGCTGCCCGCCGCCGTGGTCCCCTACCCGCCCGCGGGCGGCTACCAACTCTGGCTCCGCCTCCCGGAATCCACCGACGAGCCCGCCGCCGTCTCCGCCGCCCTCCGCGCCGGCGTGGCCGTGGCCCCCGGCCGCCCCTACTTCGCCGCCGAACCCCCCGCCGCCCACCTCCGCCTGAGCTTCGCCGCGGTGGCGGGGGTGTCGGAACTGGGGGAGGCGGTACGGAGGTTGGGGGGGTGTGGGGTGGGGTGAGGGGGCCGTCCGTGGTGTGCGGGTCCCCGCGCCCCTTGACAGGGGGTGGCCTGCAGGCCCTGCGGCAGGCCCACCCCTGGGACTTCGCGGCTTCGCCGTGCCCTTCGGGCATCCC